>CAJYHU010000217.1 GCA_913774655.1 uncultured Luteibacter sp.
GCCGACCCAGTCCATGCGCGAGGCCAGCCAGAAATAGCCCTTGGAACGCAGCACGCCGGGAATGCCGTCATCGAGCAGCGCATGCAAGCGCACCGGGTGGAACGGCCGCCCGGCACGATAGACGAAACTGGTGATGCCGTACGCTTCGGTCTCCGGGGTGTGCTCGCCCATGAGCTCCTTCGCCCAGCCCGGCGCGGTCTGCGCGCGCTCATAGTCGAACAAGCCCGTGTTGAAGACGTGCGCCAGGTCCACCTCGCCGAACGCGGCGTTGACCAGGCGAGCGTCGCGGTTGAGCGCTCGCAACACCTTGCGCACGTTCTGGCGTTCGCTCTCGTTGAGCCGGTCGCACTTGTTGATGACGATAACGTCCGCAAACTCCACCTGCTCGGTCAGCAGGTTGACCAGCGAGCGCCCGTCGTCGTCGCCAACGGCCTCGCCGCGCGAGGCCAGCGAATCGGTGGAGCAGAAGTCGGTGAGGAAACTGCGTCCGTCGACCACCGTCACCATGGTGTCGAGCCGTGCCACGTCGGAAAGCGAGAATCCCTCATCGTCGCGCACGTGGAACGTGGCGGCGACCGGCAGCGGCTCGCCGACGCCGGTGGACTCGATGAGCAGGTAATCGAAGCGCCCTTCGTCCGCCAGGCGCTTGACTTCCTGCATGAGATCGTCGCGCAGCGTGCAGCAGATGCAGCCGTTGGAGAACTCGACGAGCTTCTCTTCGGTACGGCTAAGGCCAGCGCCGCCGTCACGGATGAGCGAAGCGTCGATGTTCACCTCGCTCATGTCGTTGACGATGACCGCCACGCGCCGTCCCTGCCGGTTGTGCAGCACATGGTTGAGCAAGGTGGTCTTGCCCGCACCGAGGAAGCCCGACAGGACCGTGACGGGCAGCGGCTCGCGCCGTCGTTCAAGGGTTGGCATGGGTTGGATTCCCGTGGGTCTGGATGGCTTGTGCGATAAAGGGCGCCACGAGCAGGTTGTCCGTGCTCATCACCGATCCGCTTCCCGGTTGCAGTACGCGGTCCATGAACTGCTGGTGCGTGATGTCCAGGTCGTCCGTCGACGACTCGACCGGCGCTCCCCGATCGTCGCGCACCTCTAGCCAGTAGAGGGTGTGCGGATCGTCCGCGGAACGAAACATCGCTTCGACGAACATGTGCTCGCGTTCCAGGGTCCGCACGGCATCGGCATGTCGGTCGTGGAGAAATGCCTGCCACTGGTCGTAGCCGGCGAGCTGATCGTTACGTATCGACATCCGGTGCAGCCGGACGACCAGATGCGGCGACGTCGTCCGGGACGGACCGGCATGCGCCAGCATCGATGCGCCGGCGACACCGAGCAACAGCCCGGCGACGAGGCCGCCGGCGAGAACGGAAAACGTATGGCGGGTCATTCAAAGGCCTGCCGCAGCCGGTCGGCGTCGTTGTCGTGGTAAGCCTCCAGCGACGCGTCGCTCATGCCGTAGGCCGACGCGGCCATGGCGTTCTGCGTGACTTCGGTATGCAGCACGCCCTTGAGCGTGAGCGGGTCATACAGGCTCGGCGTATCGATGCCGTGGGCGAGCTTCACGTGGATGAGCATGTTCGGCGGCGGGGGTGGCACGTGGATACATGCGCCGTAGAACGGCACGAAGAAGAACTCGATCATCTTGCCGTCGTCGTCCGACTCCAGCGGCACGACGTAGCCCGAGAGCTTGACCTTGTGGTTATCCAGCGCCGCGACGGTATGCAGCGTGCCCACCTGCTTCATGCGCTGGTTGCCGACGTGCAACACCGGCGGCGCGTTTTCCAGGGTCTTGATGTCTTCGGGCGGCACCATGCGGCTCCAGTCGAGGCTCGCATAGCCCTGTTCGTCCGGCTGGCCCAGCAGCGCCGCGCCGGGCGATGGCGCCACCTTGGGCGAACCGTGGGCCGCGGCGAACGCGCGCGCGGCGACGATGCCGTCGGCCTGGGCCTTCGCGCGGGCGGCGCGCGTGGCATCGGCTTCGGCCTGCGCCGAGGCCAGCGTGGCCGAGGCCGCACTGGCCGGGGCCGACGCCTCGCCACCGCCCTGCCCGCACGCGACCAGACCCGACATCATGCAAACGACGAAAACGGTACGGAGCTTCATCACAGGCGCACCTGAAGGCCATCGGCCAGCGAACGGCGGTAAGCGACCCAGCCGGGGATGCATCCGGCGAGGGATCCCAGGGCCAGCACCACGGCCAGCAACGGCCACTCGCCGGGTGCCGGCGTCGTGTCGATCACCAGTCCCGCCGTGGCGAGCAGGTAGTCGTGGGCCAGGGCGGTGACCCCATCGAGCAGGAGCACACCGGCGAGCATGCCCGCCAGGGTCAGCAACGTGCTTTCGATCACCAGCAGCGCGAACACCGCGCGGGTCGGCGCGCCCACGGCGCGCAGCACCGCCATCTCGCGGCGGCGCTCGCCGAGCATGCCGAGCAAGGCGGTGAGCATGCCGGACATGCCGACCAGCAAGACCATCGCGCTGACGACGCGCAGGGCGCCCTCGGCCGCGCCGACGAGGTGCCACAACTCGCCCAGCGCCACGCCGGGCAGTACGGCCAGCAACGGCTCTTCGGGGTAGTCGTTGATCGCGCTCTGCACCGCGAAGGCGGAAAGGCGCGAACGCAAGCCCACCAGCGTGGC
>CAJYHU010000218.1 GCA_913774655.1 uncultured Luteibacter sp.
GACCGCCTCCGGTTGAAGTATCTCGCCGTCGACGCGGTAGTGGTACTGCGTCACCGGTTGGTTGGGCCGAAGCACGACGAGCGTGTCGTTGCGCAGGTAACCGTAGTTGTCGCCGTATTGCATGATCGCGCGGTCGGGATAGCGCTGGGTAAGGTCCGCACCGAGCATGGGATGCTCGCTGCTGATGCCGATGAGCGAGAGCAGCGTCGGCGCGAGGTCGATCTGGCTGACGATGTGGTCGTCTTTCTTCACGGGCACGCCCGCACCCAGGATGAGCGCCGGGATATGGAAATGGCGCACCGGAACGAGGCTCGCACCGAACACACGCGCGTCGTGGTCGGCCACGATGAGGAACACCGTGTGGTTCCAGTACGGCGATTGTTTGGCGCGCTCGAAGAAGCGACCGATCGCCCAGTCGGCGTACCGCACGGCGTTCGCGTTACTGGCCGGGTCGCCCTCCGGCTGGATGCGTCCGGCCGGGTATTCCCACGGCGTGTGGTTGGACACCGAGAACGCCACGGTCAGCGTGCGCTTGTCGCCGTCGTCGAGCAGGCGCTGGTGCAGTTCGTTGAACATGTCTTCGTCGGACGCGCCCCAGGAGCCGACGAAACCGGGCTTGGTCTCGAAGTTGGCGCGATCCACCACCTCGTTGAAACCGTTGCCGAAGAAGAACGAGCGCATGTTGTCGAAATGCGCCTCGCCGCCGTAGAGAAAGCGCGTGTGGTAGCCGAAGGTATCGAGCAGCGCGCCCAGCGTGAAGAAGTCGCGCTGGCTGCGCGGCAGCTTGAGTACCGCCTCCGCCGGCGTCGGCATGAACCCCGTGGTCACGGCCTCGAGCCCGCGCGCCGAGCGCGTGCCCGTGGCGTAGGTGCGGGTGAGCCACCAGCCTTCGTTCGACAGCTTGTCGAGTTCGGGCGTGTCACCGGCACCGCCGAGGCTGCCGACGAACTGCGCCCCGAGGCTCTCTTCGAGGATGATGACCAGGTTGAGCGGTGTGTCGCCCGCGCGGGTGGCCTGCTGGCGGTGCAGGCTCGGATAGCGCGGATCGAGCGGCGCGCCCTGCAGCCCGGCGGTGGCACGCACGATCGCGTTCATCTGGTCATCGGGCATCTTGCCGTAGACGGCTGCCGCCGAGCGCTCGTTCTCGAGGGCCATCGCCGCGTTGAGCACGTTGTAGAGCGAGTTGAGCGGCAGCGTGTTGACCATCGCATCGCTGGTGAAGGCCACCTGCGACGCGTTGAGCGGCCGATGCTGCAAGGTGCCGCGCGCGGCGAGAAACAGCACGGCGAAGCCCACGGCCGTCACCACCGGACGCAGCCACAACGTCATCGGACGGCGGTCGGGCGAGCGCGTGGGAAGCAGGCGGACGCCGATCCAGCCGATCAGTGCGAGCGCCACGAGGCCCAGGCCCACCGACAGCTTGTAGCCGTGCCAGAGCATGGCGAGCACTTCGTGGGGGCTCGTGAGGTATTCGAAGTACAGGCGGTTGGGTCGCGTGTCGTACTCCACGATGAACTGCGGCGTGGAGACTTCCAGCAGCGCGAACAGCAGCCACCACACCCGATACCACCACGCGGTGAGTCGCGTGGGCCACCGGCGATGGCCCAGCCACGGTGAAAGCAGCGCGGGCAACGCCACCACCATCGCGACCAGCGAGAGATCGATGCGCCAGCCGCCGAAGATCACCGGCCACAGGCCGCCCGCGTCGTGGACACGCGACCACTGCCACAGGGAGAGGCCGACGCGCGAGAGCGTCAGGAAAACCAGGACAGCGACGATGAAACGCCATGTAAGCTTGCGCAAGGCTCGAATCCGGCAATGGAGCGCGGTGGCCGCCGCGCGGGTGGGAAAACGGCCATGTTACGGATTCGCGACTTTACACTCCATGCCCTGTCAGTAACTTACGGCGTCCTTCACCGGGCCCCCGAGGATCCACGATGTTCACACTGGCCCAGGCCGAACCGATCGCCAAGGGACACGTGCGCGAGGTTTACGCGCATCCGGACGATCCGGACCTGCTGATCAAGGTGATTTCCGGCGCCTCCATCGCCGAACGCTGGGACAACGGCCCGTGGATCCGCCGCCTGGCCCGCAGTGGCCCGTACAAGGATTTCGTGCGCGAGTTCCGCGAATACGTCACCAGCCTGCACAAGGGCGATTACGCCACCTCCCCCCTCGCCCGCGTGGTCGGCATCGAGATGACCGACATCGGCCTGGGCCAGGTGGTCGAGAAAGTGCGCGGGCCGGACGGCGGCCTCGCGCCCACCCTGCATGCCTGGGTGCAAGCCGAAGGGTTCACCGACCGCACCCGGGCGGCCCTGGAGGATTTCTACGCCCGCCTGCTGGCCCACGACGTGATCGCGGCCGACCTGCACGCGTGGAACGTGGTCTACGGCGAGGATTCGCGTGGCGGACCGCGCCTGGTCATGATCGACGGGTTCGGCGAGAAGAACCTGATTCCGCATTGCTCGATGAGCCGGTCGCACAACGCCTCGCGCACGAAGAAGAAGTACGAGCGCATGCTGAAGCGCACCCGCGCGGAAGCCCCGGCGCGCTAGGGCGCGTCACGGCGCATCCGGCGGGAGCCCCTTGCTCGCGCCGTCGACACAGCCGGTGCGCCAGGCGTCGGCGGGCAACAACGACAGGCTCATGCGGTTGGCGTGGCCCATGGGCCGGGCCTTGCCGTCTACCACGCAGGCGTCGATCGCCTCGTCGTTGATGAGGATCCAGCGATGCGCCGGATCGGCGGCCTGCCACGCACGCGCATCGCGCAGTTGCAGGGCCGCGTCGCGGGCGAAGCCGAACTCGGCCACGGGGCGACGCGCCTGCAGGAGGATTTCCTCGCGCCACGAGACCAGGCCCAGCTGGCCGTCCGGCCCGATGGCCTCGTCCGCCCGGGTCATCAGCTGCCGGGCGGACTGGTTGCCGTCGAGCAGCGGATAGGTGGTGACGGGCCAGAGGATCCAGCCCAGGGCGATGCCGCCGAGCAGGGCCACCACGCCGCGCCGCGGGCGGAAGATCACGGCCGACAGCAGGAAGCCGGCACCGACGAGCGCCACGCACAGCCATAGGGCCGCGCCGTTGTCGGGTAGCTCGTAGCCGGCGGCGAGGCGGCGGGCGACGGCGGGCGAGGTCTTCCAGGCCCACAGGCCCGCGCCGCCGAACACCGCCGCGCAGGCGATCGCCAGGGCGAACCCCAGCCGTTGCAACCAGCGCGCCTTCAGCAGTTCGCCGACGTAAGGCGCCATCGCCAGGGCGATCATCGGCAACGCGGGGACGATGTAGATCTCGCGCTTGCCGCGCGGTATCGAGAAGAACACCAGCACCAGTACGAACCAGAGCAGGGGCATCCACACGCGGGGTTCGCGCAGGCGCCAGGCCTCGCGCCAGCGCGGCACGACGAACACGGCGAGCAGCCAGGTGGGGATCCACGTGCGCAGGATCACCAGCAGGAAGAACCAGGGCTTTTCCTCGTGCATCCACGAGTTGGCGTAGCGATCGGCGGTCTGGTGGAACAGGATGTCGCGCACGTAGGCCAGGTAGGCCGGCGTGGCCTTGCCGTACGCCGTGGCGAGCATCGGCACCAGCCACAGCGCGATGGCGAGGAGGAAGGCCAGCGCGCCGCCGGCCCAGCGCCAGCCGTCGCCACGGGTGAGGGTCACGCCCGGCCAGCGCCGCACGCGCATCACCGCGTAGGGCAGCAGCATGAGCAGGGCGATCACGCCCACGCCCTTGGTGATCACGCCGAGCCCGGCGGCGAAGCAGCCCAGCCAGTACATGCGCCAGTTCGGACCGCGCAGGCAGTGCAGCAGCAGGCCCGCGTTGCCGAGCGTGATCCAGAACAGGTTGAGCGGATCGATCTGCGCGTGCTTGACCACCTCGACGAACTGCATCGACGACAGCACGATCGCGGCCGCGTACAGCCCGGTGCGCGCGTCCCAAAGGCGGCGGCCGAGGTGCCAGACCACGGCGAGCGTGCCCAGCCCCGACAGCAGCGAGGTCATCAGGAAGGCGCCTTGCCAGCCACCGGTGAGCCACATCCAGAAGGCTTCCGTCCACATGAGCATGGGCGGCTTGTCGGCGTAGAGTTCTGATCCCCGGTGGGGAAACAGCCATTGGCCGGACTCGAGCATCTGCCGGGCGACCAGGGCGAAGCGGGGCTCGTCCGGCGGCCATGGGCCACGCAGGCCGATGCCGGCGGCGAGCACCACCAGGGCGATCAGCATGAACCAGCCGAACTCGCGGCGAGAGGAACGTTCGTCGTGGGAAAGCATGCAAGCCGTGGGGGGTCGGACCTTCCCCATGCTAGCGGACGACCCTGTCCCTACCCTTACAAACGCCTTATCGATTTTCGGCACGAGTCGCGGTGGGGACACCCCGGTGGCCGTGCGTACGGTCCATTTCAATTTTCGTGGGCTCGCACGTCTAGGGGTTTCGCCGGTGCGGAAATCGGCGTTCGTCCCTGCCCGTACGGGCGTCGATTTCCCACCGTGCGAACCTACGATCCTCCCCAGCCCATGAACGCGGTCAGGCACACCATGGATCCAACCGAGCCGGCGGGTCCGCCGGCCAGCGATACGCGGGCGGCGCAGGTCGTGGCCCTGTTTCGCGAGCACAACGCGGCGCTCGTGGCCTTTCTGCGTGCCCGCCTGAACTCGCTGGCGGACGCCCAGGAAGTGGCCCAGGAGGTTTACCTGAAACTGCTGACGCTGGATGAGCGGACCGCCATCGATTCGCCGAGGGCGTTCCTGTTCCGCATGGCGTCCAACCTCGCCGTGGATCGCCTGCGCATGCGTAACGTGCGGTCCGCCGCGCCGCCCGACCCGGATCACGACGACTGGCACCTCGCGCCCGTCCCCGAGCAGCACGCGTCGGCGATGGAGCAATGGCGCGACCTGCGCGACGCGCTGGACGAACTGCCGCCCAAGACCCGCCGCGCGTTCGTGATGCATGTGCTCGACGGTCGCGACTTCGACG
>CAJYHU010000219.1 GCA_913774655.1 uncultured Luteibacter sp.
CATGCCGTCGTCGAATCTCGACGCGCCGGCCCGAGGCCTGCTCGACGATGGGCCTGCGGCATCGACGCCGGCAGAACGCGCGGCGGACGCACCCACGCCCGTGACCACACCTACCACGCCGGCTCCCGCCCCGGCTACGGTCCCGGCCCCCACCCCGGCGGTCCAGGCGGATGTCGTGACCCACGCCGAGCCGTCGATCGTCGACGCCGTGCCGGACACCACCGACGTGGCGACGCCCGAACGGCCCAAAACCGTAAAAGCCACGACGACGCCGGCCACGCCGGAGGTGCGTCCGGGCGACGTTATTCCCGATGTAGCCGCGGACGAAGAAGACGACAAGGCAGGCCGCAAGCCTGCGTCGGATGTCACGACTGCCGACAGGCCGATGTCGCCGCAGCCCTCAGCGTCCCGTGGGGCGCCGGCACCGACGACGCCAGCCGACGAGCATCGCTCGACACCGCCGGCCCAGGGCGATCTGCTCACGCGACCGCGTCACGAACCGCCGACCGGTGACGAGCCTAAGCACGAGGGCTGAAAGCCTCGTGCTCCACGCCCCGGGCCACCAAGTGCAGGGGCCGTGCGCCTGGAGCCACCCTAAAAAAACGCCGGGCATGCCCGGCGTTTTTTTTATGAATCGGTGGCGTCGGTTTTTTTCCCGACCTGGTGATTGTGCGTGTCGAGCATCCCATGAACCGTCATCAGGTGGGCGAGCCCTACCACATGGTCGACGTGGAGCTTTTCCATCAGCCGCTGCTTATACGTCGACACCGTCTTGGGGCTGAGGTTGAGCCGCTCGCCGATGGACGTTAGCGGCATGCCTCGCACCAGCATCATCGCGACCTCCATCTCTCGGGTGGAGAGCGCGTCGAAGGGCGAATCGGAACCGTCGAGCGTCGCGAGCGCCAACTGCTGTGCTACCGTCGGCGCCAGATAACGACGCCCCGACGCGACCTGGCGCACGGCGCTCAGCAGTTCGTCGGCGGCACAGCCCTTGGTGAGATAGCCCAGCGCGCCCGCGTCGAGCAGCCGTTTGGGAAAACGGGCATCGTCGACGACGGTAAGGATGACGATATTCGTGCGCAACTTGGCGCGAATGACTCGCTCGGTCAACTCGACGCCACTCATGCCCGGCATGTGCACGTCGACCAGCGCGATGTCGGGAGACTGCGACCGGATGAGACGCAGCCCCTCTTCCGCGGACCCCGCCTCTCCTCGGATCCGGATATCCGCCTGCTGCTGGAGGATCATCCGGAAACCCGTGCGAACCAATTCATGGTCGTCGACCAGTACTACGTTAATCATGTGGTGCCCTCCCTGGGCCGACTGTACTTCTGAGCGCGTTCCATCGAAAGCGCAGAGCCTGCGAGCGCATACAATGCCAGATGTGCAGGCAAGACAACCAGCGCAGGCCATGATCGGAACTGCCCGCGATGCGCTGTAGCAGTCTCAGGCTCGCATAGCGTGGGGAAAAAGCCTGTAAACGGTGTCAACGAATGCCCACGGCAATGTCGAGCGCATTCCGGGGGGTTTGCGCTATTTCGCCATATACGCGTGTTCACCTGCGATCACGTGACAGACACACGCTCGTCAACCGATCGCTTGCAAGGTGATTTCTCCTTTCGACGGAGAACGCGCATGGCCAACGAAAAAAATCGTCCGCCGCAACATCCCGGTCAGAACGACCTGCCACCGAACGATTCACCGTCCACTCGCCAGCCGGAGACCGATGCATCCGGCGATCCCCTTGATGACACGGGCGAGGATAACCAGCGGAAAAAGCCCGACTAGAACGTTTCGTGGCGGAGTCTTCGCTCCGCCCTGGCGGCGGACATGCGCCTGAGCAGGACGATGCCCGCCAACACCAGCAGTGCCGGCCCCCACCGGCCGCCGGCCGCGCGGATCAACAGCCGTCCCGCGGCCATGGTCCCGAGGGTATGGGTTCGTTGGCTCGTCATGGTCCTACTCCTGCACGGTAGGCAGAGGCTCCGCCGGACCGGATGGGAACGGCGTGAACGCCAGGGCTAGGACGCCTGCACGTCGTACATCGTCGTATGATGGGACATCGGTTCCGTGTCCATCGACCATGCGAAGCAGCCTTTCCGACTACCTGCCCTGGATCGCCATCGTTCTCGCGGTCATCGTGACGGCGGTGTACCTCGACACACGCTCGAAGAGCACGCTCAAGCCGGAAACTTACGAGAGTTGCATGGCGCGTCTCACCGCCACCAACGAGGGCGATGCCGATCGCTCCTTGAACCGGTCGATCTGCGCGGATAAGCCCAGGGAATCCGCAGGCGAAGCGCCCAGCCCATGACCGCACGCCAACGAAAAAGCCCCGGCGCGAGCCGAGGCTTTCTCTGAATCTGGAGCGGGAAACGAGACTCGAACTCGCGACCCCGACCTTGGCAAGGTCGTGCTCTACCAACTGAGCTATTCCCGCTTGGTGAGCCGCCCATTATAGGTAAATTTTCGATCTCCGCAAGCCCGCCCGGCGTCGCCACCGATCGGGCGCGCCCCGACTAACGCACCGGTTCGGCGGGACAGGCACGCGAGGTCGCTCCCAGCCGCGCCAGCACCGGCCGCGGCGCCACCACGACGCGATCAAGGTCGGGCGCGAATCCGATGGCGTTGCCGAAGCGAAGGGTGTTGCGCCCCGTCAGCAAGCGCACCTCGAGCACTGTCGCCACCGGGTCGTCGAAGCTGCTGCCGTCCAGCACCAGATCCTGCGCCATCGCCCCGTTGAGGGACATCTGCAACACACGCGCGCCCTTCGTCGCGTAGTCGATCTCGAGTTGATAGACACCTGCCGTGGGCACGTCGACGTTCGCGAACGTCACAGCGTTCGCGGCCCCTCCCCCGAGGTTGCCCACTTTAGCCAGACCCGAGAAGTAGTTGCCGAAACCCGCCGACGCTGTTCCGCCCAGCGTCGCCGACTCGGCTTAGTACGTGCGGGCGTCCGGCAGCGGCGCGTCGCCCCGCCCACCGATCGCGATGCGATCGAGGTCGGGCGGGTAACTCACGGCGTTACCGAAACGGATGCGGTTCGTCCCCTTGCGCAGGCAAACCGGCACAACGCCACCCGACGGAAGCTCAAAGCTGCCGCCGCCCGCGTTGAACGTCTGCTGCGGCCCGTCATTGACCTGGAATAGATACGAACGCAGCCCCTGCGTCATCGCATCGATACGCATGAGGTACGCACCGTCGCGAGGCGCGACGATGTCGCCAAACGTCACCGCGTTGTCCGCCCCCAGGCCAAGCCCGCCCACCTTCCGGCCACCCGAGCAGGCCACGCAGTCATACACCGCCGCCGTACCCGACAGCGTCGCGGCTTCGGCTTCGTGACTCGCCCACGGCGCCTCGGCCACGTTCCCGGGCATGGCCTGTACCAGCAACAGCTGCGCTCCATGCCCCGGCAGGACCGTGACATAACGGCCGAACGACGGACCGAGCTCCCGGTGGCTCCACAGGTCGCGGACCCGCAGCGCACCCGTCAGCCCCATCTCGTTCCAGGCCAGCTCGGCCACGGCTTTCGTCGCGTTCATGTTGAACAACGCGACGTAATATCGGCCACCCCCGAGGTCACTGACCCACACCGGCAGATCGCCTGCCCGCAGCGACGTCGCCGGCCTACCCGACTGGTCCACCGCGATCACCTCGTCATTCGAGGCCAGCGCTTTGCCCTCCCTGTCCAGTCGCGTCAGGTCGCCACCGAGGTACAGCGGGGCGTTGGCCATCGACCATAGCGTGAACGCCGAGCGCTTTTCGTCGAGGCTCAGCCCATCGAGCGCGCCATCGCCGATATCGAGCGAATCGAGATCGTTCCATCCTTGCGAGGGACCGGCGACATCCTGCCAACCAGGGAGGTCACGGAAGCGCTTCTCGATCCGCGGCCAGTTGGTGAGCGTGGCGCAACGCCCTTCGCACTCCACGTCGTCGTCGATGCGCCGGGCATTCGACCACGTGCGCCAGACGTCGATAGCGTCCTTATCGACCTGCCACGACACGGTGAACCAGATCGGCCGGCCGCTGCGCGCGATGGCTTTCGACCAGGCGGCCACGTCATCGCGATTATCGATGTGCAGGTCGTCGCTGTACGAACCGGGCGTCACGCCATCGAGCTTGATGAAATCGACGCCCCAGGACGCGAACAACGCCACGACGGAGTCGATGTATGCCTGCGCGCCGGGCCGCGAGAAATCGATCTTGTAATGGTAAGGCGATTCGCCTGGGCCGCCGAACGCGTTGCCCGCGCGATGCGGCACCGCGAGGATGTCGTCGATGTGATACGACGTGCCGAGGATGGGGTCGTTCGCCTGCACCGCCGGCTCCTCCACGCCGGGTATCCAGTAAATACCCGCCTTCTGACCGTTGGCATGGATGTGGTCGATCATCGCCTTGATATCGGGAAAGGTGGCGGGATCGGGCATGGGCCGGCCGTTGCCGTCGAATCCACCCATCCATCCCGAATCGAGGTTGATGTGATCGTAGCCATGCTCCTGCAAGCCCGATGCCTTGAGGGCGTCGGACTGCCGGATCATGTTGGCCTGGGTAAGGAAGTCCGGTTCGATGGTCTGCTGGCTGAAACTGCTCCAGCCCAGGTAAGGCCTCCGCGCGACGCCGTTCACCTGTGCGTGGGCAGGCATGGCGCCCACGAGAAGGCCGCAGGCGACGACGAGCATCAGGCGTAACACGACGTGACGATCGGGCATGGCACGACTCCCTCAGGGAAAGAACGCCGGAAACCGGGACGTCAGGGTTCGCGGGTGAACACCGCACCCGCGGCCACCAGATCGCCCCGCAAGGAAAGGTCGATACCGCGCTGCATCCAGTAGGCGCCGCTCGCCACCTCGGGCGTGCCGGGCATCGACTCGCCGTGGATGAAGCGGATGCGGTAGCGCGCCTTCGGCTCGAGTCCACGCAGTCGCAACGTGGGATAGGGGCGCGCCTCCTCACCCTGTCGCTGGAACGCGAACAGCACGGCCTGACGGCCGTCGCTCGCTACCGATTCGGTGGCCGACCAGGGCGCCCGGCCCTGCGGCGACAGCAGGCGATACAGGTCCCCGCGCTGCACGGTGGCGCGGATGGCCTTGTAGTCGGCGATGTAGCGCCGGGCCGTCGCCTCGTCGGATGGCGTCCACTCCAGCAGGTTCGCACCGATGCCCAGGCCTCCCTGCATCGCCGACAGAAAACGGAAGTCGAGCGAACTCGTGCGATGGTTCACCCAGTTGGGAGAGCCGGTGACCCAGGCCATCATCGTCGCCGGGGCGTACGCCTGGGTAAAGCCATCCTGGATCGAGAGGCGATCGGAGGGATCGGTGTTGTCCGATGGCCACACCTCGTCGGTGAGCGCCATGATGCCGAGGTCGACGCGCGCGCCGCCGCCGGAACAGGATTCGATCTCGACGCCGGGATGCCGTTCACGCAGCCGGCGAAGGATGTCGTAGAGATTCCGCACGTAGGTCACGTAGACCTTTTGTTGCTCGTTCGCCGGCACCTGCGACCAGCCCGGCTCTGCCCAGTTGCGGTTGTAATCCCACTTGAGGAACTGGATGTCATTGTTCGAGAGCAGGGTATCCAACACCTCGAACACGTGCGCCTTCACGTCATCGCGCGCCAGGTTGAGCACCAGCTGGTTGCGCCCCAGCGTGCGCTCTCGCCCGGGAAAGCTCAGCACCCAGTCCGGATGCGCGCGATACAGGTCGCTGTCGGGATTGACCATCTCCGGCTCCACCCACAAGCCGAAGCTCATGCCCAGGCCATGCACCTTGTCGATGAGAGGCTTCAGGCCTTGCGGAAACTTGCTGCGATTGACCACCCAGTCGCCGAGCCCCGCATGGTCGTTGTTACGCGCGCCGAACCAGCCGTCGTCGACGACGAAACGTTCCACGCCCAGCGCGGCCGCCTTTTCGGCGAGCGTCTCCTGGCCCTCGGCATCGACCTTGAATTCGGTGGCTTCCCACGAGTTGTAGAGCACCGGCCTCAACCGGGCCGACGCGCCTCCCGGCAGGAGGTCATGGCGCTCGAACCGATGCAGCAGTCGCGACGCCTCGCCGGCGCCGTTGGCCGTATACCCCGCATAAAACACTGGCGTGTCCAGTGACTGCCCCGGCGCCAGGCGATAGCCGAAGTCGAACGTGTTGAAGCCGCCGGTCACGCGCACCTGGCCAAGGATGTCCTCGTCCACGCGGATGCGCCACGACCCGCTCCAGGCCAGGGCGCCGAACCAGACGTCGCCGTGCTGCTCGCTCCATGCGTCGCCGCGACCGATCGCGAACCAGGGGTTGTTCTCGTCGCCCGTACTACCGCGGCGGCTTTCAAGCACGGTCGCGCCGGGCGTGATGGCCCGCGTCTGCAGGTGCCATTCGCCAGCCCATGTACCGGTGAGGTAACGCAGCGAATACTCGCCCGAAGGCAGGCTCCAGGTCGCTGCCGCCGCTTCATCGACCGTCAACGACTGGCCGCCGTGGTTCTCGATGTGCGCCGAACGCCCCACGATGCCTGTCGTCGCATCCATCGTGTAGCGCAAGGTGACCGCGACACCCGCCTGGGCGTCGTTGAGGCGAATCGCGAGTCCGTCTCCCTCTATCCGGTAGCTGTCGTAGCGCAGCACGAGATCGCGGTTGCCGTCGTCGAAGCGCACCTTCAGCGCAGGCGTGGCGGTGATGCCTCCGCCCCACCCGGCGTACTCCTGACGGGTGAGCGCGCCTTTCGGATCGAACGACGAACGCTCGGGGGCTGGCTCGGCCGGTCCCAGTGGGTCGTCAGGCGCCAGTTGCGCGCCCCAGTACAGTGCCTGCAAACCACCGTCGGCATTCACGCCCATGGCATAAGTGACGCCGGCGGCGTCGAGCCGAAAAACACGGCGCGCGGCGTCGTAGCGCGTCGTCGTATCGTGCGACGCCGCGAACGCCGACGAGGCGGCCATACCGCCCGTCAGAACGAGCAAGAGACGGTGAGCAGGAGACAGGAACATCAGCGAGGCGTCCTCTTCGATCGTAAGCCGTGGCGCGATCCGCCATGGGCCGTGCGGGGTCAACGTCCGGATGCGTCCACGCGAAAAAGGAACCTCCGCTCCATGGAGGTTCCACGGGCAAGCTCGGTCATGCCGTTCTCGACGGCGCCCCCAGGAAGGTGAACGGCATCGATGGGATGGTCCACCGGTTCGAAGCAAAAAAAGTCCTCGCCCTCCGGGACGTAGAGAACGTAAACGTGATCCTCGGCGGCGACATGCAGCGCAAGCCGCTCGGTCGGCCATTCGATGGTCGCGTCGCCGGTCCAACCGATGAAGGCGTGGTTGAGTCCGCCCGGGGGAAGCGGCAAGCTCCGGCCGAAGTCCCAGCACGACGGTACGGACGCGAGCTCCGTCGGCATCGGGCTTTGGCCGTCGTTGAGCCATACGCCGGTAGCGGGTGCCCGCAGGCGCACGCCCGGTCGTCGGGCAAAGAAGGGATGCAGACCGATACCGAACGGCAACGCCCGGCTGCCGGTATTGATGACACGCAAGCGCACATCGAGCGTGTCTTCGGACAGCGCATAACGAAGCGTCGCGTGGTAGGCATAGCCACCGGGCGATGCATCTTCGAGGGTCATGCGTGCCGTATGGGCATCGTGATTCTCCACC
>CAJYHU010000220.1 GCA_913774655.1 uncultured Luteibacter sp.
GCTCTCGGCCGCCATGGAAGCCCGGGTCAACACCGACGGCAAGGCGTTCGAGTGCGTGAAGGTGGCCCTGATGGCCAACCTGCGCGGCTACAACCCGATGGTCTCGGTGGAATTCGCCCGCAAGAGCCTGCAGTCCAGCGCGCGTCCGACCTTCCAGGATCTCGAAGCGCATCTGAAAACGGCGCGCTGACATGAGCGAGTTGCGTCAGGTCATCATCGTCCGTCGAAAGAAGAAGGGCGGCCACGGCCACCACGGCGGCGCCTGGAAAGTCGCCTACGCCGACTTCGTGACGGCGATGATGGCGTTCTTCCTCGTGATGTGGCTCGTCGGTGCCGGCACCAAGCAGCAACGCGCGGCCATCTCGGAGTATTTCAAGAACCCGAGCCTGACCCAGGGGCAATCCACGATGGCACCGTCCGGCAAGATGGGGCCCGGCGGCGCGAGCACGAGCATGATCAAGCTCGGTGGCGCCATGGACCTCCCCAAGGGGCCGGGCGACCAGCAGGCGTTCGCCAAACCGGCGACCGCGGCCGACGTCGACAAGCTGGCCAAGGAAAAAGAGCACCGCCGGCTCGAACAGCTGATGAAAGACCTCAGCGAAGCCATCGCCAAGAGCCAGGCGATGGCGCCCTACAAGGATCAGCTGCTGCTGGACATCACCTCCGAAGGCCTGCGCATCCAGATCGTCGACAAGCAGAACCGCCCCATGTTCGATACGGGCAGCGGCGCGCTCAAGTCGTACACGGTGCAGATCCTTCATGAGCTGGCCGGTTTCATCAATCAGGTGCCGAACCAGATCAGCATCTCCGGCCATACCGACAACGCGCCGTATATCCGCGCCGACAGTGCCTACGGCAACTGGGAGCTCTCCGCCGATCGCGCGAACGCCGCGCGCCGTACGCTGGTCGACGGCGGCATGAGCCCGGAAAAGGTCGCGCGCGTGGTCGGCCTCGCTGCGTCGGTGCCTTTCGACAAGACCAACCCGTCGGCGCCGATCAACCGTCGTATCAGCATCGTGGTGATGACCCACGAAGCGGCAAAGGCGGCGATGTCGCCCGAAGTGGCGGGAAACGACACGGACGCGTCGCCGCAGGCGCCGTCGTCCACCGCGGACATGACTCACGTGCGAAGCATGAATCCGCCCGCCGCGCCGGCCCCGTCATCGCCGGCGATGACCGCCATGACGCCGGCCCAGGCACCCCGCTGAGCGGGGATGCCATCCGCGTCACTTGAAACGGTCATCCGGGCCGGTCAGTATCGGAAGGGCATGGGGGAGGAAACCGAGTGGAAAATTACGGCAAGTTCAGGGTGGTCGCTCGCGCGGTCAAACATTTCGGCGATGCCGGGCAGCAGGTTTACCGTCCGACGTATCGCATCCTCGACCACATCGGCGAGGAGATCGACGCAGGCGAGGGCGCCATCGATTTCGGCGACGTCACCAGTGCCTACAACGAGGCATTCGCGATGGGGCGGGAGCGTTTGCGTGAGTTGACGTCGGCGATCCAGTAACGCCGCGTCGAAACCCTACGCTGGACGCGACGCGTCGAGCCGCACCGCGTCGAGTTGGGCGGGTGTGCCCACGTTGCGCCAATAGCCGTCGAAGCGCTCGCCGGTCAGACGGCCTTCGGCGATCGCACGCCGGTAGGACGGCAGCAGCTTGAACGCGCCAGGCGGCTCGCTCGCGACGAGCTCGCGCCGATACACGCCCACGTTGCCGAAGGTCAATCGGTCGCCGTCTTCGAAAAGCATGCCGTCGCGCAGCGCGAAATCGCCCTCGGGATGAAACGCCGGGTTGGGCACCATCACCAGGTGCGCGAGGCCCTGCGGCTCGCGGGGAAGCGCGTTGTAGTCGATGTCGCTGACGATGTCCGCGCTCACCGCGATGAACGGTTCCGGCCCGAGCAGGGGCAGCGCGTTGCGCATGCCGCCACCGGTTTCCAGCGGCTGCGGGCCTTCGTACGAATAGCGCAGTCGCACGCCCCATCGCGAGCCGTCGCCCAACGCGTCGGGAAACCGGTCGGCCATGTACGACGTGTTGATCACGATGTAGCGCACGTCCGCGGCGGCAAGCTTTTCGATGTGATGCACGATGAGCGGCGTGCCGTTCACCTCCAGCAGCGGCTTGGGCGTGGCGTCGGTCAGCGGACGCATGCGCTCGCCACGGCCGGCTGCGAGAATCAGCGCATGCCTCATGCCGGCCGCGCCACGGTGATGTCGCGGTCGCCGATGCGCGCTTGGATGTCATCGGCCAGGGGTGCGAGGTCGACGTGGCGGCGCGCGGTGTCGAGCACGTAACGCAGCACGCGCGGCAGGTCGGCGAGGTAACCCGGCTTGCCGTCGCGGTAACACAGCCGGCAGAACAGGCCGAGGATCTTGATGTGCCGCTGCAGGCCCGTCAGGTCGAACCATCGACGGAACCGATCGGTGTCCACCGTGTCGTCGAGCAGGCGGGCATCGAGCAGGCGCAGGCGGTAGGCCTCGACCCAGCCTTCCACGCGCTCGTTGTCCCACACGATGTACGCGTCGCGCAGCAGCGAGGCGAGATCGTAGGTGATCGGTCCGGACATCGCCCCCTGAAAATCGATGATGCCTGGCGAGCGGTCCGCGGTGACCAGCAGGTTGCGGCTGTGGTAGTCGCGATGCATGAAGGCACGCGGTTGTTCGGCGATGGCCTGCAGGATGCGGGTAAAGGCCAGTTCGACCACGTCCCAGTCGCCGCAGGCAAGGTCGGCGCCCAGGTGCCGCTGGAGGAACCAGGTCGGCATGATCTCCATTTCCATCGTCTGCCAGGCCGGATCGAAGGCAGGCAGCCCGGCGGTATCGACCTGCTTCTGCATGCGCAGCAGGGCGTCCAGCGCGTCGCCGTACAGCGCGTCGACGGTGCGTTCGTCGAGTTCGGGCAGGTAGGTGCGCGTGCCGAGGTCTTCGATCAGCAGGAGCCCCTGCACGAGGTCGGCCGCCATCACCTTGGGCACGTGCAGGCCCGCCTCGGCGAGTCGCCGGCCGATGGCGATCCAAGGCGCGGGGTCGTCCTTGTCGGGTGGCGAATCCATCACGATCACCGGCTGGCCCTCGACGTAGCCCCGCCAGTAACTCCGGAAGCTGGCATCGGCCGAGGCCGGTTCGAGGGTGAGGGAGGGCAGGGCGGTGACCTGGCGGGCCCAGGCCAGGCGCGCGGTCGCGCGGTCGTCGGAGGCGGTCATGGGCCGGGAGCTTAGCAAGCCGCCGGCCGGTGTGGCACATCGCTGCCGGGCCGGGTGGTACTCCCGGCGCGCCGTGGCGTGTACGCTTCGTTTCTTTTGGAAGCCTGGGCCCCCCATGGTTCTCACTCCTGATCCGCGGATCGGCATCATCGGTCTGGGTTACGTCGGGCTGCCGCTCGCGGTCGAGTTCGGCAAGCATTTCGACACCCTCGGATTCGACATCGACCCGGTCCGCATCGTCGAACTGCGCGCCGGGCGCGACCATACGCTGGAAGTGGATCCCGCCGCGCTCACGGCAGCCGGCCGCCTGCGCTACAGCGACGACCTGGCCGAACTGGCCGGCTGCAACGTCTACGTCGTGACGGTGCCCACGCCCATCGACGAAGCGCAGCGCCCCGACCTGGAGCCGCTGGAGCGCGCCTGCCGCATGCTCGGCGGGCTGCTCGCCCGCGGCGATCTGGTGATTTTCGAATCCACGGTGTATCCCGGCACCACCGAAGAAGTGTGTGTGCCGATCCTTGAGCAGGGCTCGGGCCTGGTGTTCAACCGCGATTTCCACTGCGGCTACAGCCCGGAGCGGATCAACCCGGGCGACCACGCGCGTCGCGTGGTGGACATCCGCAAGCTCACCTCCGGTTCCACGCCCGACGCGGCCGAACGCGTCGATGCGTTGTATCGCACCATCATTCGCGCGGGCACGCACAAGACCTCGTCGATCCGCATCGCCGAAGCGGCCAAGGTCATCGAGAACGTGCAGCGCGACGTGAACATCGCGCTGGTCAACGAGCTGGCCCTGATCTTCAACCGCCTGGGCATCGACACCGGCGAGGTGCTTGAGGCCGCGGGCACGAAGTGGAACTTCCTTCCCTTCCGCCCTGGCCTCGTCGGCGGCCACTGCATCGGCGTCGACCCGTATTACCTTACGCACAAGGCCGAGGTTACCGGTTACCACCCCGAGCTGATCCTTGCCGCGCGACGCATCAACAGCCGCATGGGCACCTACGTGGCCGACCGCGTCATCCGCCTGATGAGCGAGCGCCGGCTGCACATCGTCGATGCGAGGGTGCTGGTGCTGGGCTTCGCCTTCAAGGAAAACTGCCCCGACCTGCGCAACACGCGGGTGATCGACATCGTGCGCGAACTGCGCCAGTCGATGGCCGACGTCGAGGTCTACGATCCGTGGGTGGATGCCGACGAATGCGACCGGGAATACGGCGTGCGGCCGGTGGATGCGATCGACGAAGGCGCCTACGACGCGGTGATCGTCGCCGTGGCCCATGATCAGTTCCGCGCCTTCGGGGCGGCGACGATCCGCGCCTTCGGCAAGCCCGGTGCGGTGGTGTACGACGTCAAGTCGGTGCTTCCGCAGCACGAGGTGGACGGGCGCCTCTGATGAGCGCGAGGCGGACCATGGCGTTCCGACGCGTCGGAACGCCATGGTCCTGAGCTCAGGACAGGTTGTAGCCCTTCTCTTCGTGCAACGCGATGTCCAGGCCGATCATTTCCTGCTCTTCGTCGACGCGCAATCCCACCGTGAGCGCTACCGCCTTGAGCACGATCCATGTCACGACGGCGCTGTAGACGACGGTGAAGGCGACGCCCTTGCACTGGATCCACAACTGGCCCCACGCGCTGTCGACCGTGCCGAAGCCACCGAGCGCCGCGGCGGCGAACGGGCCGGTGAGTAGGGCACCGACGATGCCCGCGACCGCATGCACGCCGAAGACATCCAGTGAGTCGTCGTAGCCGAAACGTCGCTTGAGCCGCGTCGCGCAGAAGAAACACACCACGCCGGCGACCACGCCGATGACCAGCGCGCCACCGGGGCCGCACGTGCCTGCGGCCGGGGTGACGGCAACGAGCCCGGCGACGGCACCGGACGCGATGCCGAGCACGCTTGCCCGGCGATGGGTGATCCACTCGACGGCCGTCCATCCGATTGCGGCGGCGGCCGTGGCGACCTGCGTCACCAGCATCGCCATGGCGGCGCAGCCGTTCGCGGCCACGGCCGACCCGGCGTTGAAGCCGAACCAGCCCAGCCACAGCATGCTGGCGCCGACCAGGGTGTAGCCCAGGTTGTGCGGCGGCATCGGCACGTTGGGGTAGCCGCGGCGCTTGCCGATCACGAGGCAGGCGACCAGGCCGGCGATGCCCGCGTTGATATGCACGACCGTGCCGCCGGCGAAATCCAGCACGCCCAGGTCGCCCAGCAGCGAGCCCGGACCGCTCCACACCATGTGCGCCACGGGCAGGTAGGCCAGGGTGAACCACAACGCGGTGAACCACAGCAGGGCTGAGAACTTCATGCGTTCGGCGATGGCCCCGACGATGAGTGCCGGCGTGATGATCGCGAAGGTCATCTGGAACATCACGAACACGGCTTCGGGCACCGTGTTGTAGAGGCTGCCGGGCGCCAGGCCCGCCAGCATCGCGCGGCCGAAGCCGCCCACGAAAGAGTGCACGTTGGTCGTGCCCGCCGCCATGCCGGCGGTGTCGAAGGCGATGGAATAGCCGTACGCCACCCACAGCACGGTCACCAGGGCCGTGATCGCGAAGCATTGCATCAACACGGAAAGGAGGTTCTTGGCGCGCACCATGCCGCCGTAGAACAACGCTAGCCCGGGGATGGTCATCAACAGCACCAGCATGCTCGCGGTGAGCATCCAGGCGGTATCGCCCGAGTCGAGCTTCATCGTCTGGGCGAGGGCGAGGATCGGTTCAGAGCGCATCGGCGTCGATCTCCTGGGTGCGGATACGGATCGCCTGTTCGAGATCCATCACGAAGACCTTGCCGTCGCCGATCTTGCCGGTGCGCGCGGCCCCGACGATCGCTTCGATCGCCGCCTCGGCGCGATCGTCGGTCACCGCGATCTCGATCTTGAGCTTGGGCAGGAAGTCCACCACGTATTCCGCGCCCCGGTAGAGTTCGGTGTGTCCGTGCTGCCGTCCGAAGCCTTTCACCTCGGTCACCGTCATCCCCTGGACTCCCACCTCGGCGAGCGCCTCGCGCACGTCGTCCAGCGTGAACGGCTTGATGATCGCGTGGATCCACTTCATGCGGCGTGCTCCCCCCGTTGGCTGGTTTTGATGCGGAGCAGCATGAACCGTGCCAGGCGTGACATGCGGTCCGCGCGGACGCCCGGGACGTCGCGACCGTCATTATGCACCATAGTGGTGCAAAACGTCTCGTTGGTGGTGCAATGCACGCACATCGCCGAGTGGCCGGGCGGCTACGGCGTCGGTGAC
>CAJYHU010000221.1 GCA_913774655.1 uncultured Luteibacter sp.
AGGCCGGAGGGCGAGCGGGTGAACAGGGCGAGCCCGAGGCTCGTTTCAAGGGCCTCGATGTGCCGACCGACCGTGGGCTGGGCCAGGCCGAGCGATCGCGCCGCGCCCGACAGCGAGCCCTCGCGGAGCACGCCGAGGTACGAACGGTAGAGTTCCCAGCTGGGATCGTTGGCCATACGAAAATGTATGGCGGCCCTGCATGGTTGGTCAATTTCTTTCCAGCCAGTGCGCCTCCAGAATCCTCCCATCGACGGGAGACAGCGCATGCGAAACGACACGACGGCTCTGGTATTGGGCGCCACCGGTGGCATCGGCGGCGAGGTGGCGCGGCAGCTTCGCGACGCGGGCTGGACCGTGCGCGCGCTGCGCCGCGGCCCCGCCGTATCCTCCGACGACGAAGGCATCACCTGGATCGCGGGCGACGCGCTGCATCGCGACGACGTCATGGCGGCGGCACAGGGATGCGCGGTGATCGTGCACGCGGTCAATCCGCCGGGTTATCGCCGTTGGGCCGATTGGGTGCTGCCCATGCTCGACAACACGCTGGCCGCGGCGACGGCGCAGCGCGCCACCGTGGTGCTTCCCGGCACGGTCTACAACTTCGGCCCCGATGCCTTTCCGGTCCTGACCGAGGATTCACCCCAGCATCCGCTGACCCGCAAGGGGGCGATCCGGGTCGAACTCGAGCGTCGCCTCCGCGCGGCGACCGACGCGGGTGCCCGCGCCGTCGTGGTCCGGGCGGGCGATTTCTTCGGCCCACGGCCGGGCAATAACTGGTTCTCGCAAGGGCTGGTCACATCGGGGCGGCCCGTGACCACCATCACCGCACCGGGCCAGCCGGGTGTCGGTCACCAGTGGGCCTACCTGCCCGACGTGGGGCGCACGATGGTCGCACTGCTCGAGCGGCGCGCGTCGCTCGCGCCATTCGCGGTCTTCCACATGGCCGGGCACTGGGACGCCGACGGCACGCGGATGACGACGGCCATCACCCTTGCCGTCGTCCGCCAAGGCGGTCGGGCGCCACGGGTGCGTGCGCTTCCGTGGTGGCTGATGATGCTGGCGTCGCCCTTCGTGACCACCCTGCGGGAAATGCGCGAGATGCGGTACCTCTGGCGCAAGCCCCTGCGCATGACCAATGAGCGACTGGTGGCCGTGTTGGGCGAGGAGCCGCATACGCCGTGGGACGAGGCGGTGCGTCGATCGCTCGAAGGCGCCGGTTGCCTCACGCGCCCCATCGACACGGCGACGTGAGGGCGCTTTGGCGGGCCATGAACGGTGTCTTCACCCGGCGGCGACGCCTGGGATCGGCTAATTCCCGCAAAGGAGCCGCCGATGATCCAGCTCAACCCGCCATTGCCGATGAACACCCCGAAGGGTGAGGGGTTCGCGCACTTCCTGATCGACTACGGTCCGGAGTCCGACCTGTACTGGACCGTGTTCATCACCGAGACGGGCGAAATCTGGACGTTCGCCAATCGCGATGTCCGCGCCTCCAAGAACATCACCCTGGGTCGCGTGGCGCCGTCCAAGCCCAGGGGCCCGGCGACGCCGCGGACCGCGGAGATCGCGCCTATCGCCCGGTAAGGCATGCGATCATCCGGCTTGTGTCGCGGCCGGTCCGATGGGGGAGCGACTCCTGCCGGGCGACCCGCCGATGCGCAGGCTTCGCTGCGTCTTCCAGGGGCGCGATCCTTCTCTCTCTCATAGCCGCCCGTCATGTCCCATCGTCCCGCTCCCAAGTTTGCGCCGTCGCATGAAATGCGGCGGCTTCGCGCATTGCGCGCGTACGGCATCCTCGACACGCCGCGCGAAGCCGCGTTCGACGACATCGTGCGCCTGGCCGCCGCCATCTGCGACACGCCCATTTCGCTGGTGAGCTTCGTCGAGGACGACCGCCAGTGGTTCAAGGCCGAAGAAGGGATGGGCGTCAGCGAGACGCCGATGGACATGTCGATGTGCGCACATGCGATCCTCGAGCACGACGTGCTGGTGATCCCGGACACGCGCGTGGACGAGCGCGTCTGCGGCAACCCTCTCGTCACGGGCCACCAGGCCCTTCGCTTCTATGCGGGCGCACTGCTGAAGACCCCCGACGGCCTGCCGCTGGGCACTGTCTGCGTGCTGGACACCCGGCCGCGCGAACTGACCGACATCCAGGTCGATGCGTTGCGTCGTCTCGCCCGCCAGGTGATGGCGCAGCTGGAACTGCGCCGCATCGCCACGGAAGCGCAAGAGCGCGAGACACGCCTTGGCGCTCTCGTCGCGGCGGCAGGCCATGACCTGAAAAGCCCGCTACGTACCGCGTCTTATGCCATGGACCGTCTCTCGCGCAACGTCGACGAAGATACCGCCAAGCGGCTGGGTACCGGACGGCAGGCGCTGTGCTCGATCGACCGCCAGCTCACCCAGTTGCTGGCCGTGGCGTCGACGGGGGCGTATGTCACCTCGGATGCCACGTCGCGCCTGCAGGACGCGTTCGACGCACTGGAAAGCATCTGGCGCGCGGAAGCCCTGCGTCGTGGCGTGACGCTCCGCTTCGCGGCGACGCCGCTGGTCATCCAGGGCCCGTCGCCGCTGCTCGAGACGCTGCTCGGAAACCTCGTCTCCAACGCGCTCAAGTACACGCCGCAGGGCGGCGAGGTGGACGTCCACGCCGAGATCGCCGGTCACGCGGTGCGGGTGAGCGTGCGCGATACCGGCATCGGCATCTCCGCCGACAAGCAGGACGCCATCTTCGACGCGTTCCAGCAAGTCGATCCGTGCGCCGAGGGCCTGGGCCTGGGCCTGTGGATCGTGTGCCAGGTCGCGGCGTCGCTGGGCGGACGGGTGCAGGTATCGTCCACCGAGGGCGAGGGCAGCACGTTCTGGGTGGATTTCCCCACCCAGGTCGATGAGATCGATCAGGAGCCGCAGATGGCGCCGGCGATCGTGTCCAGCTCGCGGTCGTAACTGGCGCGTTCGCCCGCGCTCAGAAAGCCCTGCGTACCGACGAAACCATCGGTGGCGCGCCGCACCGCCTCGACGCGCCTGAACAGCGTATCGGCCTGCGCCTGGGTCAGGCGCCGTGCCTTGCGCGCCGTGCCGATATCGGCCTCCAGAACGTTGGCCCGCATGGCGATATGCGCCTGCCCGGGATCCTTGATATCGCCGCCGACGGTGCCCGCCACTTCACGCTGCGCGGTGAGGTCACAGCTGGGTAAATCCGTTCGATGCGCCTGGGCGTGTGCGGTCGCCGCAGTGACAACCAGGGCCAGGGCGATCAGGGGTTTCATGGTGCGCTCCTCGTCGCATCGCCGTTCGATGCAGCCCACCTTCTACGACGACGCGTCTGAATGGACGCTACCGTCGGCGGACACTAGCCGCCGATGCGGATGGTATCGCCCATCTGCTTGATGACCGGTGCCCACAGGGCTTGCTCTTGCGGTCGGTAGACGAAATGCACGGTGACGAGGTGGCTGCCGTCGATGAGCGTCTTGCGGTAGACGATGCGGCCTTTTGCGTCGAGGCAGGAGTAGGCCACGAGATTCGATCGGGCGACGGCGTAGCTCGCCTTGTCGCCGGCGCAGTCGTCTGCCAGGGCGTCTTTCAGGATCTTGGCCGGTGCGTCGTCATCGACGTTGTAGCTGCCCCAGACGCGAATGTCCGCGTCGCCCTGTTCGGGTTTGAAGATCACGCCGTCGCCGTTATCGGCCTCGTTGCCGGCGGTGAGGAGTGGCGTCGGATAGTCGATCGTGTACTCGAACCGCGCATTGCCGTAGGACGCCAGGCGGTTGGCCTGATGGCCCGGTGCCGCCGCCGGATGACTGGGGAGTGCGGTGGCCTGGCTTCCGGCCGGCGCAGGTGCCACGGTTTTCCTGGCCAACCACACATAGGCGATACCCACGCACAGGATGATGCCCACGATAAGGGCGGTGAGCCAATGTTTCTTTGTGCGCATCGGGTGTATGCCTTTCAAGCATAGCGTCAGGGGACATGGCAGGACGAACGAGATGGATCGAGTCGCCATCGCGCGTGCCCACGGATGTCATCCATAAGCGGCCATGGGTTTCAGGTGTTCGTATCGTAATGGATGCTGGCTCAGCAAACGCGTTTTCGGTGTCAGCCGACGCGCCCGCGACGTGCTGTACCGCTGGGTCGCAGGCACGTTCGGCCGCTGCGCATTCGACCATGCCAGAATCAGCGCCTTCGATCCTGGGAGCGATCATGGAAACGCCTGAAAGCATCGAAGTGCGTCGGGACCGCCTGGCTGGCGGGCTGCAGGGTCTGCTGATCGGGGATGCGCTCGGCGTGCCTTACGAGTTCCACGAGCCGCTCGACGTGCCGTGTCTGGAACAGATCGACATCGATCCGCCCAAGGATTTCCCGCGCTCGCACCAGGGCGTGCCCCCGGGAACATGGTCGGACGATGGGGCGCAGGCACTCTGCCTGCTTCAATCGTTGCTCGCCAGGGGAACGTTGGATCTGGGGGACTTCTCGCGCCGGCTCGTGAACTGGGCGGACTGGGGGCACCTTGCGGTGGACGGCCACGTCTTCGACATCGGCCTACAGACGGCTCGGGCGATCGAGCGCCTGCGCGCCGGCGTACCGCCTGAGCACGCCGGCGGCCGGGAGGCGTTCGACAACGGCAATGGCTCGCTGATGCGTGTGCTTCCGCTGGCGCTGTGGCATACCGGCGACAACGTGTCCCTTGTCGCGATGGCCGCGCAGCAATCGCTCCCCACCCATGCTCATCCCCGTGCCGCCGTCGCGTGCGCTTTTCTGTGTCTTTGGGCGCGTGCCGAGCTGGCGGCAAAGGACGGGGGATGGGCGTGGGCCGAGGCGACGTTAAGGCAGCATGGTCCCGACGTGGGCCTTCCCGCCGAAGACATCGAGATCGTGCTGGATCGGTCCTGGGCCACCCGGGTGCAAGGCTCGGGCTACGTCGTGGACACGCTCTGGTCGGCTCGCCAGGCGCTGGATCGCGCGACGGGCTACGCCGATGCCGTGCGATACGCCGTGTCCTTCGGGCATGACACCGACACCACCGCGGCGGTGGCCGGTGGGATCGCGGGGATTCGTTACGGCCTGCACGGCATTCCGTCGTACTGGCGCGAGCGGCTGCGCGGGAAGGAGCTATTCGCTGAGCTTCAGGGCGCGTTGATCAGGCATGCCTGCGCATGCGATGGCGACGGTGATGGTGAACCGGCCCATCCGGGCAACCCCTGACGAGAGCAGCCCATCGCGGTCATGTGCCGGTGCTCGGTCCACGTGATAGGTTTCGTGCGTCAAAAGGGGCGATCATGAAAAAGGTAGGTCTTCTCGCGTTGGCGTTGGGATGGATCGTCGCGGCCTCCGCGTCCGACGTGCCGGACTGGAAACCGAAGGCCGACGCCATGCTCCGGGAGGTGCCCGTCGATGCCCCAGGGGCATCCGTCGCGGTGGTTCGGGGCGGAACGCTGGTTTACGCGGCCTCACGGGGCCTGGCGAGCCTTGAGCTCAACGTGAAGCTCTCCGAGGCCAGCATCTTCCACATCGGCTCGCTGACCAAGACCGTGACCGCGGCGGCGATCATGAAGCTCCAGACCGAAGGCCGCCTGGGGCTGGACGATCCGATCGCCCGTTGGCTTCCGACGTTTCCCGGCGCAGGCGGTATCACGGTTCGAGAACTGCTGAACCACACCTCGGGCGTCAGCGACGGGTGGGAGGCTCCCCTTGCGCAACCGCTGGATACGGACCAACGGTTGGCGCTGATCGGCAAGGCGGGTTCTGATTTTCCGCCCGGAACGGATTGGCGCTACAGCAACTCCGGCTACATGGTGCTCGGCGCGATCCTCGAAAAGATCACGGGTCTTGCCTGGTCGGATGCGGAGCGAGCGCTCGTGCTTGACCCGCTGGGGATCGCGTCGCTGGGCTACCATGACGACGCGGCCATCGTGAAAGGCATGGCGTCCGGTTACTCCGCCGCACGCGATGGCAAGGTCATCAAGCCCGTGCTGTACAGCATCGCAGGCCCTGGCGCCGCCGGTGCGCTCGATGGCGATGCACGGGGCGTCGCCACGCTGCTGCATCGTCTTGCGACGGGCCCGGCACCCTGGCCTGCCATCTTCAAAACCATGACGACGCCCGCGTCCGTGGCCGGCCACGCGCTGCCTTACGGTTTGGGCACCGCGCCGGGAAACGTCCGTGGCGTCGCGGTGTTGGAGCACGCCGGTGGCATCGAAGGCTACTCGGCCTACTACGTCTACGCCCCCGGCCAGGACATCGCTGTCGCCGTGCTCGAAAATTCCGATGCGCCTCACGTGGGTGCCCGGTCGCTGGCGCGGCGTATCGCGGCGTTGGCGCTGGGCGTGCCCTACAGGACATTCGAGCCGGCCCGTTGGTCGTCGGACCGGATAGCCGCCCTCGCGGGACGGTATGTCATCGAAGGTCGCAGTCATCACGTGATCGCCATCCATGACGGCGCGCCGTGGATCCGCCGCGACGACGGACCCGAGAAGCGCCTGGTCCCTTGCGCCGACAACGTGTTGGTCTACGCCAACGACGGCACGGACTTCATCGAGCCGGTATCGAACGACCAAGGCCGGGTCCGCGCCATCCGCTTCCACGTCGACGGTGAGGCGACGCCGCGGATCGAGGAGCGACTTCCGTGATAGAGCGCTTCAGGTCGTCGTGGATGTCGCGGCGCCGTGCATCGGGCAAGGGCCCGTACCCAACGTGGTGTTGTTGACCTTACGGGCGCCGGATACCGACTTACACCTGCGTATCGACAGCATGTCGGCCGCGACGTTCGCAGTCAAAGCCTATGCCTCCGCGCGACAGCCCGTCGTAGGCACCCGGGCACTGTACTGGACTGCGAAGATGTAGCGGTTATACGCGCTCAAAGCCATGTCGCGACCCCGCCGTGGTGCGAGCAGGTGCCTCGCCGACTTGCACTGAAGCTAAAGGTGCCATCTCGGCACTGGGCTGATGCACCGGTAGGTGCCTGTCCCGTGTCCGTGTGCGCAGGCCGATGGATCGTCTGACCTTGCCGGTTTACATAGGAGCCTTGCTCAATGAGTTGCGGCGACATCAAGGCTGACGCTTCGGCTGGCCGGGTAGGGCGCTCCTGCGCGTGCACTCCGGTACCGTAGAGTGGCAGCAAAGACCACCCAGAAAGGAAGACGGCGTAAGCGATACGTCCGACGGTGCGCATGGGACTCTCCACAAGGGTGTCCCATGACAACGGCCTGTCAGTCCCGCAGCTTGAGTCCTGGTTGAGTGAAATTTCGGCAAGCCATATAACGTTGCCAGCGGGCGTGTACCACGACGGCTCCGCCAATCACGCTACCGAAGCGACGATTCGGACGCAGGTGACGGATCGGGGCGCGTACGGACGTTTGCCCCGTGCCCGAGTCTGGCGGGTAGTGCCCTGACATTGGTAGCGCCCGGGACTACGGTGACACCGGGGGAGGCAGGGCCGGGCAGCGTCCTGAAAATTCTTCCTGGCGAGGTGTGAGATTCTCCGAGCTCGCCCGAATCATAGGTCAGAGGGGCGGGAGGGCCGCGCCGGTGAGCCCATGGATACCATTACACCCACCATGACCGCGAATGACGACCGAGATGCCTTCAGTGCGCTACTTCAGCGCCATGCCGGCATCGTGTTCAAGATTGCCGGCAGCTACGCGCACGGCCCCGAGGACCGTGCCGACCTGGCCCAGGACATCGCGGCACAGCTCTGGCACGCCTGGCCGAAGTACGACCCGGCGCGCAGCGTCACCACCTGGATGTACCGGATCGCGCTGAACGTGGCGATCAGCCACCTGCGCCATCGCCAGTTGCGGCAGCGGCACGACGCGTTGCCGCTGGACGAAACCCTGCACGACGTGGCCGACGGCAACGCCGTCGACCCGGAGAACGAACAAGGGGTCCGGTTGCTCCGGGACTTCATCGCCCGCCAGCCGCCACTGGACCGTGCGTTGCTGCTGCTCTACCTCGAAGACCGCTCGCAACGGGAGATCGCCGAGATCCTCGGCATTACCGAAAGCAACGTCTCCACCAAGATCGGGCGCCTGAAACAGCGCATCCGCGACGCATTCCGATAACACCGACAGGGGTACCACGATGGAACTCGATGACTTCAAATCCGCCTGGCAATCGCTCGACCACCGTCTGCAACTCGACCACACGCTGAAACTTCACGAACTGCGCGAGCGCAAACTGGACAAAACCCGCGGCAGTCTGCGCCCGCTGTTCTGGGGGCAGGTCGCGCAGATCCTGTTCGCTATACCCTTCATCCTGCTCGCAGCGCTACTGTGGATGAGCCGTCCCGATCCCGCGTCGTCCATCGTTGCCGGTGTGTTGGTGCAGGCGTATGGCGTGCTGACCATCATTGCCGCGGGGGTGGTGCTGGGACAGATCGGCCACATCGACTACTCGCAACCGGTGCTCGTCATCCAGAAGCAGTTGCTTCGCACACGCACGCTGTACGTCCGCAGCGGCATGGTTGCCGGTCTGCCATGGTGGTTTCTGTGGGTCGCCATCGTGCAGACCTTGGCGGCCCTGGGCGGTGTCAATCTGCTGGCCAAGGCGCCCGCATTCGTGTGGAGCGGCTACGGCATCGGCATCGTCGGCCTGCTGGCGACCTGGTGGTTCCATCGCTGGGCGCGCCGCCCTGAACGCGCCGAGTTCGGGCGGAAAATGGATGATTCCTTAAGCGGTCGCAGCTTGCGCAAGGCACAGGCGCAACTGGATGAACTGCAGCGATTCGAGCGCGACTGACCCCTTACCCCCGGTCCGTCACGCTGGACCTCTTCCTCGAAGGGTGTCCGGCCGCGAGCTATCGCTTGCGGCGCGGTCCATCCCGCACATCCGCGCCGCACGTGTGACGACGATGGGGCGCCGACTGGGGCCATGCCACATATACCGGGATCGCTGCGAAGGCCCACGCATCTCACCGAAGCGGCGTGAATGAAGTCGCCGGTCGTGGGGGCACCACCGCCCAATCGTTCGGCTCGCGGCGCGCTTCGAGGCGGTGTACGTCGCCCGCGTCAGTGGCATCGAGTGGATCGATGCTGCAAGGGTCCGTAAGTGGTTACGATGGTCGTCGCGTGCCGTCGATGATGGCATGCCGCTTTCATAGTGCGGCGGCGATCAACGGCCTGCCTCACCGTGGCTCACCTTCCGGCGCTTTTACAATTCGTCGAGCTACATCGTGGGGTCGACGCTGGGCCCGAAGTGGCGTCACTCGTTCGACCGTCACATCGACGTGGCGCCGAACAGCGGCGACAACGGTGGGTTGCTCTACGCCCGGCGCCCGGACGGTTCGCTGGTGCGGTTCAGCAGCGTCGGCGGGGTATGGAAGGCCGATAGCGATTCGGCGGAGACATTGACGGCGATCAAGGACTCGACCACCGGCATCCTGGCCGGTTACGCCCTGCGCGTATCGGCGACCCGGGAGACCGAGAACTACGATGCCACCGGCCGATTGCAGTCCATCGCCGATGACAACGGCTTGACGACCACATTGGCCTACAGCGACGCGTCGACCGCGCCCGCCGTCGCTCCCGCGGCGGGGCTGCTGATCTCGGTGACGGATCCGCAAGGACGCGTGCTCGCCCTGCGCTATGACGCGAAGAGCCGCCTCGCCAGCGTGACCGATCCGTCCGGCCTGGCGGTCACCTATACCTACGCGGACAACGGCAACCTGGTGAAGGTCATGTACCCCGACCAGTCAACGCGCCAATACGTCTACTCCGAGCCGGCCTACGCTGCAGCCCCCACCCGCTTTCCCTCGCAACTGACCGGTGTTATCGACGAGAAGGGGGTTCGCTTCGAAACCACGACTTTCGACGACAGCAATCACGCGCTCTCGTCGCAGTTTGCCGGTGGTGCAGACAAGATCACGCTCGATTACGGCAATGTTATCCAGTACGGCGGCGTCCCCGCTGTTCTGAAAACCCCGCTGGGCCTGTCGGTCACGCTCAGTTTTGCCGACGACGGTACCGGCATGTTGAAGCCGCGCGGCACTAACGTGGCCTGCGGCAACCAGTGCTCGCAGCCGTGGAAGGCATCGCCCTACGATGCCAACGGCTACCCGTCGTCGTTTACCGATTTCAAGGGCAACGTCACCCAGACCACCTACGACGCGAACGGCTTACTGACCCAGCAGGTCGAAGCGTCGGGCACCGACGTGCAACGCACCACCCGCACGACGTGGGATGCTGTCCATCGTATGCCGTTGAGCCGGACGGTCGCCAACGCCAAGGGTGCCGTCGTGGCCCAGAGCCGTTGGACCTACAACGGTCGCGGTCAGGTCACTGCCGAATGCGTGGTCGATCCCGCGGTGAGTGCCGCCTACACCTGCGGTAGCCAGGCCAATGCTCCCCAAGGCATCCGGCAGACCCGCTATACCTACTGCGACGCGGTCGACGGCACCCAGTGCCCGCTGGTCGGCTTGCTGCTGAGCCAGAGCGGCCCGCGGACGGACGTGGACGACACGACCCGGTACGCCTACTACCTGACCACCGACGAGAGCGGTTGCGCCGCCATTGGGGGCGCATGCCACCGCGCAGGCGACCTGGCCCAGGTTACCGATGCCGTGGGTCATGTCACGGCCACGCTGGCCTATGACAAGCATGGCCGAGCGGTGCGTCAGAAGGATGCCAACGGAGTCATCACCGATGTGACCTACGCCCCTCGCGGTTGGCTGACCACGCGTACCGTGCGCGCGAATGCCGACGGTTCGGCATCGGCCGGGGACGCCACCACCACGCTGACCTACGATCCCGTCGGTGCGCTCAAAACCGTGACCGATCCGGATGGCGTGACGATCACCTACGGCTACGACGACGCCCACCGTCTGGTGGACGTTGCCAACGGCCTGGGGGAGCACATCCACTACACGCTCGACGCCTCCGGCAACCGCATCAAAGAAGAGACGTTCGACGCCAAGGGCGTGTCCCGACGCACGGTGTCGCGGAAGTACAACACCGTGGGCCAACTGGTCAGCGTGACCGACGGATTGGGTCACGTGGTCTTCGATGCCACGGCCAGCGGCAGCTACGACGCCAACGGCAACCTGGTGTCAGCCAAGGATGCGCTGGGCACGGTGCAGAAAAGCACCTTCGACGCACTGGATCGATTAGCGACCAGCGTGGCGGACGCCAACGGTACCAACGCGGCGACCAAGGCGACGACCAGCGCATTCGCGCTCGATGCGCTGGATCAGTTGACGGCGGTGACCGATCCGGATGGTCTCAAGACAAGCTATGCCTTTGATGGGCTGAGCAACCCGAGCGGCCAGACGAGTCCCGACACCGGCACGCAGGGGGCGACCTTCGATGCCGCGGGCAACGCCTTGACGCACACGGATGCCAAGGCAACCGTCGCCACCCAGGCCTTCGATGCGATAGGCCGCCGAATTGCCGTCAGCTACGCGGACGCTTCGCTCAATGCCGCGTTTCACTACGACGAAAGCAACAGCATCACCGGTTGCACGAGTTCGTTCCCTGTCGGCCGCCTGACCCGGGTGGTCGAGAACGCGGTCACGACCACCTACTGTTATGACAACCAAGGGCGCGTGACCGAGCAGCGCCAGACGCAGGGAACGGTCACGCATACGGCCGACTACGTTTACACCAAGGCCGGGCGCCTGGCCGCCACGGCATCGCCGAGCGGG
>CAJYHU010000222.1 GCA_913774655.1 uncultured Luteibacter sp.
CGCGCCAGCAGGGCGGACGCTTCGGGTCGCGTACAACCTACGATACGCGAAGGGGAAAACGATGCGTTCGACCTTGTCACGGCGCGCCCTGTGGGCGGCGCTGGCCGGCTTTGCCACCGTCGTGCCGCTGCAGGCGGCCGACCTCTCGATCACCCAGTTCCGTGTGCGCGGCCCCGCGGGCGGCAACGACGAATTCGTCGAAGTGCACAACGGCGGCAGCACGCCGCTTGACGTCTCCGGCGTCAGGCTCAACGGCTCCAACGCCAGCGGCACCACCGGTACCCGGTTCACGTTTCCCAACGGCGTGAGCATCGCCCCGGGCTGCTTCCTGCTTTTGGGCAACAAGGGTAGCGCGGGTTACTCGGGCAGCGTCGTAGCCGATTACACCTATGGCACCGGCTTCACCGACGACGGCGGGCTCGCCCTGCTCGACACCTCGGGCAACCTGCTCGATCAAGTCGGCATGAGCACCGGGTCGGCCTACAAGCTGGGCACGCCCCTGCCGAGCCTGGGCAGCGCCAACGCCGACCAGGGCTACCAGCGCAAGACCACCGGGGGCGGCCTGCCCCAGACGACGGGGGACAATTCGGCCGACTGGGTGAAGGTTGCACCGACCGCGCCGCGCAACGCCACCTCGACCTGCGTGGCCCAGGGCCCGAACCTGTCGATCGCCGACGCCTCCGTCAGCCTTCGCAACGCCGACGACGTGGCGATGCCCTTTACCGTGACGCTGAGCCAGGCGCAGCCGGCCAATGTGTCGGTGCATGCGATCACGGCCGACGACACGGCGACGGTGGCCGCGGGCGACTACGACCCCGTGGATACGACGGTCACCGTCCCCGCCGGCCAGACCCACGCGAGCGTCAGCGTGAACGTGCACGGCGCCAAGGCGGCCGGTCCGGACAAGGCGTTCAAGGTGAACCTGAGCGACGCCTCGGGCACCGTGACGCTGGCGAAGGCCACGGCCATCGGTGCGATCCTCAACGAGATTCCCGTCACGGCGGAGATCTGGCAGATCACCGGTCGCGACGCGGTGTCGCCGCTGCTGGGCAAGCGCGTGTCGACCACCGGCAACGTGGTGACCGCGGTGGGCCCGGCGGGGTTCACGATCCAGACGCCCGACAACCGTGCCGACGCCGACCCGCTCACCTCCAACGGCATCTACGTGTTCACCGGCGCCGCGCCTACGGTGAAGGCCGGCGACCTGGTGAACGTGGAAGCCACCGTCGACAACTACTTCAATCTCCCCGAACTCAAGAACGCGACGATAACGACCACCCTGCGCGGCGCCCGCCTGCCGACCGCGGTCGTCTTCGACGATAAGGTGCCCTCGCACGATCCAGGCCATCTGTCGTGCGGCCCGACGAACTTCCAGTGCTTCGTCGGCATGCGCGTCGCGATCGCCAACGGGATGATCACCACCGGCAACCTGCGCTTCAGCAACGAGCCCTTTGCCGAGGTCTACATCACCACCGACGGCAAGCGCTCGCTACGCCAGCCCGGCGTGCGTTTCACCGTACCGGTGCCCGAGGGCGTAAACCTGCCCAACTGGAGCGGCAACCCGCAGGTGCTGAAAATGAATACGGCCGATTTCGGCGCGGTGGCCGCCGACACGCCGTTCAACGCCGGCACCACGTTCCGTGCCGAAGGCGTGATCTCCTACGCGTTCGGCGCCTACACCTTCATTCCGACGAAAATCACCGTCAAGAAGGCAGCGGAGCTGCCGCGTCCGGTGAACACCCGCCCCTTCTATGCCGTGCGCGTCGGCGCGCTGAACACCGAACGCTTCTGCGACACGGAGTTCAACACGACCTTTACCTGCTCCGGCGGCAGCACCGAACCCACCGCCGACCAGGTCGCGCTGAAGACGCGACGCCTGTCCGCGTACATCGGCGGCGTGCTCAGGCTGCCGGACATCCTCTCGGTGGAAGAGGTCAAGAGCCTCACCGTGCTGCAGGGCCTGGCCAAACAGCTCGGCGACGACTACCCGGTGCAGTACGAAGCGTTCCTGCAACCCGGCCACGACCCGAGCGGCATCAACGTGGGCTTTCTCGTGCGTACCGACCGCGTGCGCGTGGTGAACGTGCGCCAGCTCGACGCGGACGCGACCTGGGTCGACCAGGGCAGCACCTCGTTCCTGCATGACCACCCGCCCCTGCTGCTCACCGCCGACGTGCCGTCCATCGTGGGCCGCATGCGCGTCAACGTGATCGCCGTACATCCGAAGGCTCGCCAGAACGTCGACAAGACCGGCAGTGCCGCCGAACGCGATCGGCAGAAGCGTTTCCTCCAGGCTGTCTCGCTCGCCCACCAGGTGCAGGCCTTGCAGACCGACCGCAAGAACCTCCTTACGCCCCTGCTCGTGGTCGGCGATTTCAACGCGTATCAGTTCAGCGACGGCTTCGCCGACGTGGTGGGCCTGGTCTCGGGCAAGTACGACGATAACCAGAACCTGCTCAAGCTCGGCAAGAACATCGTGAAGCCGGCGCTGTGGAACGCGGTGGATTCGGTGCCGGAGAACGATCGCTATTCGTTCTTGTTCACCGAGAACTTCGGTAATGTCCAGGGCCAGTCGCCGCGCTCGGTGCCCACGCACCAGGTGCTCGACCACGCGCTGCTCAACACCGTGGCCCGTGGCCTGTTCATCGACATGCGCTACGGTCGCGGCAACCTCGATGCGCCCGTGCAGACACTCGACGACGCCGCGACGGACACCGGCGTAAAGAAGGCCATGGGTTCGTCCGATCACGACGGCTTCGTGGTGGACATGCTCGCACTGCCCACGATCCTGTTCTAAACAGGCCGGAGCGCATCCTGCGCGCGATGGCTAAGCCATCGCGCGCAGGGTGGATCGATCAGACGGCGAAACGGTCGGTCGCGCGCACGAGTTCGCGGGTGATACCCGGTTCGAAGGCCGAATGGCCGGCATC
>CAJYHU010000223.1 GCA_913774655.1 uncultured Luteibacter sp.
ATCACGCGATCCACCTCGTACCCGTCGCGGAAGGTCGGCCATATGCTCTCGCCCGTGGCGACCGTCTGGAGGAAATCGCGCATCTCGATGGCGATCTGCTCGTTGTATCCGGTGCCGTGACCCACGCCCTGGTTGAAGGCGAGGTAGTCGGGGTGCGCGGGGCCCATCAGCAGTTTCTGGAAGCCGCGCCGCGAGGTATCGCGCGTGGCGTCGTACAGCCAGAGCGCGTTCTGGTCTTCCTGGTCGAAATGGATGGCGCCGCGCGTACCGGTGATGCGGTAGGTGTAGCCCATCTTCCGTCCCGCGGCCATGCGGCTGAAGCTCAGGCTGCCCGTCGCGCCGTTCGCGAAACGCAGCAGCATCTGGCCCTGGTCATCGTTCTCCACGGCTTCCCGGCCGGACGGGCCCTCACGCATCGGCTGCACGATGTGCGTGTCGGCGACGAGGCTGTCGATGGGTCCGACGAGCCTCAAACATGCGTTCACGATGTGTGTGGCGACGTCGCCGAGCGCGCCTGCCTCGGTGCCGGTCGCCACGCGCGTGCGCCACGATGCGGGCAGCGCGGGATCGTGCAGGTAATCCTCCATGTGTTCGGCGGTGACCTGGATCACCTCGCCGATCTCGCCGGAGGCGATGATCTGCCGCGCGAGCTGGCTGGCCGGCGTGCGGATGTAGTTGAATCCCACCATGTTCGGGATGCCGGCCCGCTCCACCGCTTCGGCGAGCGCGAGCGATTCCTCGGCGGACGTGCCCAGGGGCTTTTCGCAGAACACCGGCTTTCGCGCCGCGACACAGGCCATCACCATCGCGGCATGCGTGCGCGGCGGCGTCGCGACGATCACGGCCTGCACCCGTGGATCGTCCACCAGCTCGCGCCAGTCGCCCGTCGACCGGGCCCATCCCCAGCGGCGGGCGAACTCCGCCGCGCCGGCGTCGCTTGAGGTGGCGATCATCTCGCAGATAGGCTGCCGCTCAGGTTCGAACGTGGGCCCGACGGTCTTCAGGGCAACGGTATGCGCCTTGCCCATGTATCCGGCGCCGATCAGGCCGATTCCCAGTTCGTTCGTCACGTGACGCTCCGCAGCGGTGGAGGGTCTGACTCTACGGATGCTGCGGTGCAGTTTGCAAGCGCTTGCAAATCGGCCTAGCGTGTAGCTGCCGGGTCATCCCGTTCCCCATCCCTTTCGCTCAGGAGCCGCCATGAACGCCCACGCATCCGCCGCTCTCCGCCATCCGGTCGCGATTCCGGTCTTCACCGAAGCGGCCCTCGACACCGACGCCATCGTCCGCGAACTGCTCGACGGCATCGGCGCCGTCACGCTGCGCGGCCTGTTCACGCCGGCCGAGATCGCCGAGGCGCGCGCGATCGTGATGCGCGAATCCGACCTCGACGCGGCCGGCGGCAAGGTCACGCATTTCCAGGGCGACGCGGAACGGGCAGGGCGGATCAACCTGCAGCGACGCGTGTGGAACCTGCTGGCGAAGGGCGACATTTTTTCGCGCATGGCCGCACATCCCGCGATCATGCGCGTGATGCGCGCCTTCATCGGCAGCGAGTTCATCATGGGATCGATCGCGGCGAACCGCATCCTTCCCGGTGGCCCCGGCCAGGAACCGCACATCGATTACCCCTATTGGGACTTCCACTCGCCCGAAACGCATCCGGCGCGCATCAACTCGACCTATGCGCTGAATGCGCAGGCGACGATCATGCTTGATCCGTTCACCGAGGAAACGGGCGCCACCGCGTTCGTGCCCGGCAGCCAGCGCGAGCTGCATTATCCCGACGAGAGTGACCGCTTCTTCGATCGCTGCGAACGCATGCTCGGCGAGCCGGGCGACACGATCGTGTTCTTCGGCGCGGTATGGCATTGCGCCATGCCCAACCGCAGCATCATCGACCGCTCTGCGATCATCACGCAGTACCTGCCCAAGTTCGTCAAACCGATGGAAGACCTGCCCGCGGCGCTGCCGAAAGCGTTCGTCGAGAAGGCGAGCCCGGACATACGTCAGTTGCTGGGCCTGAACTACCCCTATCCCGAGGTGCTCGACGCGGCGCGCGGCGGCAACGCGGAGGGGCGCGACGTGATGAAACAGCGATGATCAGTCGCGCGTGGAATGCGCGGTGTGGCTGCGTATGAAAGCCATCACGTCCTGCATGACCGGGGCCTGTCGGTGGAGAGGTCCCAGCGCAAACACCAGCTTCTCGTGCCCCAGCTTTGGGTAGAGCTTAAGCGTCACCGGCTCGCCCACCTGTCGGTAGCGGCCTTCCATCGAGATCGCCTCCTCGGGATAAACGACCGTATCCGCCTCGCCCTGTAAAAGGAGTGCCGGAGGCTCGTCGCCGTTGACGAAGTTGACGGGCTGCGAGCGGGCCTGTTCGTCAGGCGTGCTGCCGAACATGTCGACGAACGCCGCCTCGTCGAGCGGCAGGAAATCGTAGGCGCCGGCGACACCGATCCAGCCGGCGAGGTCGCGCGGCTTCATGCCGACCGCGCCGAGCCATGCCGCGTCCGTCGCGAGCATGGCCGCGATATGCCCACCCGCCGAATGTCCCATCACGAACAAGCGGGTCGGGTCGCCGCCGAACGCGGCGGCATGATCGCGTGCCCAGCGCACAGCGTCGGCACCGTCGTGGAGGAAGCCGTCCATGCGTACCGCGGGCCATAACCGATAATCGGCGACCATCGCGACGACGCCTTGCGCCGCCAGCGCCTCGCCCATCCACCGGTACCACTGCCGCTTGCCGTGCATCCAGCTGCCGCCGTAGAAGTACACGACGACCGGTGCATGCTCGGCGTGCGCGGGGGCGTAGATGTCCAGCTTGAGATCGTGTTCGGCGTCGTAGACGTTGTCGCGGTGGGGAACGACGCCCTTCGTGGACTGCCCGGCGTTCACCGCCGCAAAGAACGTCGCCTGACATCCGCCGAGCGCGAGGAGGGAGGCGAGCAGGAGAAGGAGGCGCATCGGAACATTGTAGGCGGGTCGACCCGCTAGAATCCGTGCATGAGTGATTTCCGCACGATCTTGCGCCAGGCCGCCGATGCGCTGGGCGACCGCCTCGAAGCCGAGCTGCTGCTGGCGCACGCGATGGGCGTGAACCGCGCCTGGTTCTTCGCGCACGGGGACGACCCCGCGGACGCCGCGGCCATGGCGCGCTTTCACGCACTCGTCCGGCGTCGCGCCGCGGGCGAGCCGGTGGCGTACATCACGGGCCAACGCGACTTCTGGTCCCTTCCGTTGGCGGTCACGCCGGCCACGTTGATACCTCGCCCCGAAACGGAGCGGCTCGTGGAGCTCGCTCTAGAGCGATTGTCGCCCGGCGGCAGGCTGCTCGACCTCGGCACGGGGAGCGGGGCCATCGCCCTCGCCGTCGCGAAGGAGCGGCCGGACGCTTCGGTGCACGCGGTGGATGCGAGCGAGGCCGCGTTGGAGGTGGCGCGGCGCAATGCGCGGAGCCTGGGGTTGGACGTGACGTTCCACCACGGCGACTGGTTCGCGCCGGTCGCTGGCGAGCGTTTCGATGTGGTGGTGAGCAATCCGCCTTACATCGAGGAAGGCGACGAACATCTTTCCCGGGGGGATCTTCGCTTCGAGCCTCGCTCGGCGCTGGCCTCGGGGGCGGATGGGCTGGACGATATCCGGCGTATCGTCGGCGATGCGCCAGTACATCTATCGCCGAACGGTTGGTTGCTGTTCGAGCACGGCTGGAATCAGGGCGACGCCGTGCGCGGCCTGTTCGACGTCACGCGATGGCGCGATACCTTTACGGCGATCGATCTCGAAGAGCGGGATCGGGTAAGTGGGGCGCGTTCGCGGTAGCCGAACGCCTTGCCGTGGGCACCGGCCTGCGCCGGTGCGACGCTTCGGTTTACGTCGAGGTACCTATCGGTCGCACCGCCGCAGGCCGGTGCCTACGGCGAGGCGTTCGATTATTGCGAGAGCGTCAGACCGCGCTAGCCACCGGCGTATCCACGAACTGCGGAAAACGCGAGAGGATCGCCGCACGGATCTGCGGCAGGTCGAGTCCCGCCATCGTCAGCACTTCCTCACGGCTGCCGTGGTCCAGGTACACGTCGGGCAGGCCGAGATGGAGGATGGGCAGGGTGACGCCGTGCGCGGCGAGGCATTCGGCCACGCCGGCACCGGCACCGCCGGCGATGGCGTTGTCTTCGATGGTCACGAAGGCACCGTGCGTGCGCGCCAGTTCGAGGATCAGTTCCTCGTCGAGCGGCTTCACGAAGCGCATGTTCACCAGGGTGGCGTCCACTTCCGCCGCGATGACCGCGGCCGGCGACAGCATGGTGCCGAAAGACAGGATCGCCAGCCCATGGTGGCCGCGACGGCGTACCTCGGCCTTGCCGATGGGCAGCGTGCCCAGCTCGGGCGACAGTCGCGCCCCCGGGCCGGTAC
>CAJYHU010000224.1 GCA_913774655.1 uncultured Luteibacter sp.
CGGTTTCGCCGAACAAAGCCACTTCACCCGCGTGTTTACCCGCACCGTGGGACGACCGCCCGGGGCGTGGCGCCGAACGGCGGAGTGACCACCGGTCGCCGCGAGCGCGGCCCTTTCGTCCCGCCGACGGAACAGGATGGCCCCGGCGTTCTCCCCGTCGGCTGCCCGGGCCGCGCGGTAGACCAGCAACAGGTCGTTCATCGCATCGTCGAGCGCGATCTCGGTGAGCGAGGCGCGACCGCGCAGCTTCGCCACCAGGTTTTCGGTGCCGGGGAGATCCCCGGGCTCGATGGCGGCGGAGCGTTGCGAGAGATCGACGATGACCGTGGCGGGACGGCACTCGGAATCGGGACAGGGGCTGTCGATGCGATACATCGGCCGATCCTCCGGCGAATGGGACAGGATCGAAGCATTGCGCACGCAAGGACCGGTCCCTACCCCCGAAAGGGTTAGGCCGTGACGCCGAAGTGTGACCGGCGGCACGTCCCGTCAACGCACCCTCGAGGTCTGTTGCAGTTCTTCGAGGATCTCCATCCCGCGCACGTCGATGTGGTCGAGGTTGTCGACGTAGAAGCGGACGAACGGCGATTCGGCGTCTTTCGGCATCCACGGTCTGGCCCAGAGGAAGGCGACGCAGCGGCCGCCTTCGGCGATGAGCTTGTCCAGCCGCGCGCGCAGCAGGCGCCGCACGGGGTAGGCCTCGATGTCGCGGGCCGTGAGCGTCACGGTGGGATGCAGGTCGGCGTCGTCGTGGCGGAACGCGCGCGAAAAGCGCAGGTAGTAGCCGCCTTCGCGGGTCGCTCGGAGGGACGCGGTGCCCCACCAGATCGCCCGCGTGCCGGTGAGATCGGCCACTTTTTGCCGGTAGACGTTGCGAAAGAGGCCGGCGTAGGTGAGCGTTTCGCCGCCCATGTCGACGGTGGCGGTGTCCAGGTCGCCGTCGCGGCGATGCTCCAGGAACTTCTGCACCAGCGACGACAGCCGGTAGTACCGGCTGGCGCGGGGTGCCGCGGGTGCGCTCGTCCGGGCGCGCGGCGCGGCCGATGGTGCGCGCTCGCGGAAGTGGTCGCGCGGACGTTCGGCGTCGAAGACGTCGGGGCCTTTCTCCCGCGCCGCGCCGGCCTTGCCATGGGCCACCTCACAGGTGGGCGCGTGGTCGTCGAGGCGGCGGGAGCGGAAATACGGCCGGATACGCAGGTTCTGCTCGGGCTTGTCCAGGCAGGCGCAGATCAGCCGCGCCGTGCATCCGTTGCCCGTGCAGAGGAACGTGGCGTCGCCGTCGAGCACGTCCGCCCAGTAAAGCTCGTAGGCGCGCTCGGCGCTGAGCCGCTCCTCGCGTTCGGGCTGGATCGCCTCTTCGATCATGGGAGTCCTGTGGATGGAACGCACCGTTCGCGCCTGTGCACGAGGCAAGCACGGCCTGAGCGGGCATAGTAGGGGCATCATCCCACCCCTGCAGCAACCCCGGAGACGACCATGGCAAAGGTGCTGGTGCTTTATTACTCCTCCTACGGGCACATCGTGAAGATGGCCGAAGCCGAAGCCGAAGGCGCCCGCGCCGCCGGCGCGCAGGTCGACATCAAACGCGTGCCCGAGACCGCGCCGCCCGAGGTGGCCAAGGCTGCGGGCTTCATCAGCGACCACGCTCACCCCGAGGCCCAGGTCGACGACCTGGTCAACTACGACGCGATCATCGTCGGCGTGCCCACGCGGTATGGCCGCATGCCGTCGCAGATGGCCAGCTTCTTCGACCGCACCGGCGGCCTCTGGGCCAAGGGCGCGCTCAACGGCAAGGTGGGCGGCGCGTTCGTTTCCACGGCCAGCCAGCATGGCGGCCAGGAAACCACGCTGTTCTCGGTCATCACCAACCTGATGCACCTTGGCCTGATCCCGGTGGGCCTGCCGTATTCGTTCCAGGGCCAGATGGGCGTGGACGAGGTCAAGGGTGGCACGCCGTATGGTGCCAGCACCCTCGCCGGCGGCGACGGCTCGCGCATGCCCAGCGCGACCGACCTGGATGGCGCCCGCTTCCAGGGCAAGCACATCGCCGAGATCGCGGCGAAGCTGTTCGGCTGACCGCACGGGCGCGGGCCGGTGGACGACCGTGGCGGTAGCACGGCCGTCCACCGGCTTTGCTACGCTCCGCGCCCATGATCCTTCCTTTCTTCCTTCTGCTTCTGGTCACCGGCCTGCTGCTGTCCTGGCGTCGCCGCCGTGGCGCCGGTGCCGCGATGACCCTCGTCGCCCTCGCCTGGCTCTTCATCGCCGGCTGCGGCCCGCTCACCGGCCTGCTGCTCGATCGACTGCAATCGGGTTTTCCGCCCGACGTGGCGGCATGGGGCCATCGCAACGCCATCGTGTTGCTCGGCGCCGGCACGGTGCGCACCGGCGTCGGGGTGATCGAGCCGAGTCTTTACGCCAACGGGCGCATCCTCGAAGCGGCGCAACTTTATAGGTCGTGCAAGGCCACGGGGGCGGTGTGCAAGGTGGAAGTCAGCGGCGGCGACGCCATGAAGCTGAAAAAAGCCGAAGCCGACGTCTACGCGGTGACGCTGGACCGCCTGGGCGTGCCCCGGGACGACCTCATCCTCGAATCGCGCAGCCTTAACACCTTCCAGAACGCGCAGTTCAGCCGGCCGTTGCTGATGAGCTTCGGGGCGGACAAGGTCGTCCTGGTATCGTCGGCGGTGCACCTGAAACGATCGCTGTTGTACTTCGCCCATTTCGGCATCCCCGCCGAGCCGGTACGCGGCGATTACGTGACCGCACGCTACGACTGGCTGCCGTCGTCGGAAAACATCTTCTTCGCCGACTTCGCGTTGCACGAATACATCGGCGTGGCACGCTACCACCTCTACAACGCGATGGGCTGGAACGTGGCCCGGCAACCTGAAATCCCGCTGACCGGGCAGACACCTGCCTAACATCTGCCGTTTTATGCTGGCGGCCGTCCAGCACGGACCGAAACCCAAGGAGAAGCCCGTGAAGTTCCGTTATATCCTCGCCGCCTCGCTGCTGGCCCTGGCCCCCGCCGCGTTCGCCCAACAGGCCGCTCCGGCCGCGCCCAACCCGGCGTCGCAGATCCCCGCGTCCGACAAGCAGGCGATCCAGACTTACACCCTCACCGACGACGTGTTCAACCGCATCGTGAAGGTGTCGCAGGAGGCCAAGAAGCAGGGCATCGAGCCGAAGAATGCCCAGACCGATTTTTCAAAGATTCACTCGCTCGACGATCTGGCCAAGCAGATCACGGATTCGGACCCGCGCATCGAGCCGCTGATCAAGGCCAACGGTTTCACGCCGCGCGAATTCCTGCTCGCGAATCTGGCCGTCACCAACGCTGCCATCGCTTCCGAAGCGAAGAAGAATCCGCAGATGGCCCAGTACGTCGACCAGTCGAAGGTGAACCAGAAGAACGTCGCCTTCTACGAAGCGCACAAGGACAAGATCAACGCGCTGATGGCCGAGGACCAGGGCGCGCAGTAATCGCCACCCGGTGTCGCCATGCAAAACGGAGCCGCGAGGCTCCGTTTTTTTATGCTTCGCTTTCTTGGAGGTCTCCTCCTGAGCACCTGTCTGCGCCGGTGCGACGCTCCCACCGTCGTCCCGGCGCAGGCCGGGACCCACCGCGATGCGATCGTTTGTCGCGAGAGCGCCACATCGGGAGGGTGCTCGCGATAACCCACCGCCGACGCCATACGCACCGGCCTGGGCCCACGGCATTTACCGGTCAAGCAACAGGCACAAAAAAGCGGGCCCCGTCGGGGCCCGCCTGATCACACCGTGCCGACTCAGTTCGTGCCGTGCAGGGCGTGCTTGAGGTCGCGCATCTGGTCGTGGCCGCTCTTGACCGAGGTGTACGCCTCCTGGACGAGCGAACGGGTGCCGGCGCTCAGGTCGGTATCCTTCAGGGCGTCTTCGTACTTGGCCTTGATGTGGTCTTCGCCGCGCTCGACTTCGTCGACGATGGCGGTGTCGTCCTTCGAGCTGATCTTGGCGCGCAGCTCGACGAACATGCGATGCGCCTTCGCCAGCACGGTACCGTCGTCTTCCGGCTTGCCGCCGAGCGACGCGACCTGCTGCTGGAGGCGCTGCGTCACCTGACGACGCTCCGAAGCGCGCTGCTGGAACGCAGCGGCATAACGCGTGTTGTGCGCGTCCTTGGCGGCTTCGCCGTAACCTTCGGCGCTGTCGATCGTGGTCTCGATCAGGCCGTTGAGCACCTTGATGTCGTGGTCGGTCGTGTTCGTCATGGTCATGGCTCCTGGCCGTTGTGGATGACACCAGCATCGCGTCCGGAGGCGGCACGAAGGCGTGAATACCCCGTGGTAGGCATCACCACGTCATTCATTCGTTCATCTACGCCGGGTGCATACTCGGCGATACGTTCATCACGGGAGGCAGGCATGGCATCCAATCGAAGGGCACTGGTCACCGGCGCGTCCGCGGGCATCGGCGAAGCCTTCGCGCGCGAACTCGCGCGGCGCGGTTTCGACCTTGTGCTTACCGCGCGACGCGCCGATCGCCTTGAAGCCATCGCCGCGGAACTGCGCGACCGGCACGCGATCGAGGCGGTGGTCGCGCCGCTGGACCTCGCCAGGCCGGATGGTCCCGAGGCGCTCGTCGCGGCGCTGGCCTCGCAGGGCCTGCATATCGACGTGCTGGTGAACAACGCCGGCTACGGCGTCACCGATTACCTGGACGAGCAGCCCTGGTCGACCCACGCCGCCTTCATGCAGGTGATGATGACCGCGCCCACCGAACTCATCTGGCGCCTGTTGCCCGGGATGAAGGCCCGCGGCTACGGCCGCATCGTCAACGTCGCGTCACTTGCCGGCCTCGTGCCGGGATCGGCGGGGCATACGCTCTATGGCGCGTCCAAGGCGTACCTCATCCGCTTTTCGCAGTCGCTGGCGCTGGAGACGCTCGGCACGGGCGTGCACGTGACGGCGTTGTGTCCGGGCTTCACCTATTCGGAATTCCACGACGTCAACGGGGCCCGGCAGCTGGTATCCAACATGCCGTCGTTCCTGTGGATGGACGCACCCACCGTGGCCCGGCAGGGCCTGGATGCGGTGGAAGCGGGTGAGATCGTCTACGTCAACGGGCGGGTCAACCGCCTGATCAAGGCGCTGTTCAAGCTGCTGCCCGACCGGCTGGCCCTGAAACTCACCGAACGGGAAGGGCGCCGGTTTCGCCTCCGGCGGGCTTCGTCGCCCCACCCGTGACCTCTGGCATACGCCCGGCCTCCGCCCGGGGGCTAGCCTCGTGCGGTTAGCGGCACGTCCGTGCCGCGGTTAAGCCACGGGGATTTGCAATGTCCAGACTCCACCCGGCGCTCGCTGGCGCCGTCCTCCTCGCCCTGACCGGATCGGTCGCCGCGCAGACCGGCGTCGACGATTACCGTCGCGCCGAGTCGATGCTCGCGAACAAGACGATGCCGCTGGTCGACCACGCCGTGCAGCGTGTGACGTGGATCGACGACAGCCACTTCTGGTATCGCGACCACGACGCCAACGGCGACCAGTTCATCACCGTCGATGCCGCCACCGGGCAGGCCTCGCCCTCGTTCGACCGCGACAAGCTGGCGGCCGCGCTGTCGTCGGTCACGGGCAAGAAGGTCGAGTCGGCGAAGATTCCCGTGACGGCGTTCACGGTGCGGCCGGACGATGGCCTGGACGTCACCGCCGGCGGCAAGCGCTACACCTGCGACAAGGCGATCGGCAAGTGCGAGCTGGCCGCGGTCAAGAAAGACCCCAACGGCAAGCCGTACGGCGAAGAGCCGGGCCTGAAGTCGCCCGACGGCACGTCCGAAGCCTTCATCCGTGACTGGAACCTCTGGGTGCGCGACCTCGCCACCGGTGCCGAAACCCAGCTGACCACCGATGGCGTGAAGGACTACGGCTACGCCACCGACAACGCTGGCTGGAAGCACACCGACGAGGCCATCCTGGTCTGGTCGCCTGATTCGAAGAAGATCGCCACGTTTCAGCAGGACCAGCGCAAGACCGGCGAGATGACGCTGGTGAGCGTCAACGTGGGCCACCCCAACGTGGACACGTGGAAATACCCGCTGCCGGGCGACAAGGACGTGACCATGATCGAGCGCGTGGTCATCGACGTGCCGACGAAGAAAGTGGTGCGGTTCAAGATGCCGCCCGACCAGCACCGTTCGACCATCTGTGACGACGTGTCGTGCAGCCCGGGCGTATGGGACGACGTACGCTGGTCGGCCGACGGCAAGAGCGTGGCCTTCGTCTCCACCGCGCGCGACCACACGCAGGAGTGGTTCCGCGTGGCCAATCCGGAGACCGGCGAGGTGCGCACCGTCTTCGACGAGAAGGCGAAGACGTACTTCGAGGGCGGCAACGAGATGGCCAACTGGCAATACGTGCCCGAGACCGACGAGGTGATCTGGTTCTCCGAGCGGAGCAACTGGGGCCACCTGTACATGTACAGCCTCAAGACCGGCAAGCTCGAGCACGCGATCACCAAGGGCGACTGGAACGTCACCCAGGTGCTGCACATCGATCCGAAGACCAAAACCATCTGGTTCCGGGGCGTAGGGCGTGAGAAGGGCGTCGATCCGTATTACCAGTCGTTCTACAAGGTGAACTTCGACGGGAGCAACCTGACGCTGCTGACGCCGGAGAACGCCGACCACACGGTCTCGATGTCGAAGGACGGCACGTATTTCTTCGATTCGTATTCGACGATCGATACGCCGCCCGTGGCGGTGGTCCGTCGCAGCGACACCGGCGCGACGGTCAAGGAGATCGCCCGTGCCGACATCTCGCGCCTGAAGGCCGCAGGCTGGGTCGCGCCGACCGCGTTCACGGTCAAGGCGCGTGACGGCAAGACCGACCTCTACGGGCAGATGTTCAAGCCGTCGCATTTCGACCCGTCGAAGACGTATCCGCTGGTGGTCTACATCTACCCGGGTCCGCAGACCGGTTCGGTGCGTACGCGCAGCTTCATCCCCTCGCATGGCGATAACCAGGCGCTGGCCGAACTCGGCTTCGTGGTGGTCGCGGTCGACGGCATGGGCACGCCGTGGCGCTCGAAGGCGTTCCACGATGCGTACTTCAAGAATATCGGCGACAACACGCTGCCCGACCAGGTGGCCGCGGTGAAACAGCTGGTGAAGGAACACCGTTGGCTCGACGGCGATCGCGTCGGTATCTGGGGGCATTCCGGCGGCGGTAACGCCACGGCGACGGCGATGTTCCGTTATCCGGACGTGTTCAAGGTGGGTATCTCCGAGTCGGGCAACCACGACAACCGCAACTACGAAGACGACTGGGCGGAGAAGTGGCAGGGCCTGTTGGTGAAGAACAAGGACGGCACGTCGAACTATGACGATCAGGCCAACCAGAAATGGGTGGGAGGCCTCAAGGGCCACCTGATGCTGGCGCACGGCACTTCGGACGACAATGTCCCGCCGTACGAGACGTTGCTCGTGGTGGATGCACTGATCAAAGCCAACAAGGATTTCGACCTGGTCATGATCCCCAACGCGCATCACGGCTACGGTGCGGCCACGCCGTACATGACCCGTCGTCGTTGGGATTACTTCGTGCGTTACCTGAAGGGCGACACGCCGCCGAAGGAATTCGCCTTCGCGCCCGTCGATCGTTGATCGCCGCGTACCTTGCCTGAATCGAGTGGGAGCGGGGCCGCCTCCGCGAACCCTCAGCGCGGCGACGGTGCGAACGACACCGTCGCCGGCACGATGCCGGCTCGCCGATGCGATTCGCTTCCAGCCCTACGGTAACGACTGCGGGGGTGGGAGCGGACCGTATCGGAGCCATGTCGGCTTGCGCCGGATCGCGCGCGGGGCGCGCCTACAACGTGATGTGGACCCCAGGGACCGGGACGAAACGCATCGCCACGGCGTTCATGCAATACCGCAGGCCTGTCGGATCGGGGCCGTCATCGAACACGTGTCCCAGGTGCGAGCCGCATCGTGCGCAACTTACCGCCGTGCGGTCTTCGATCGCCAGGCTGCGGTCGTCGGTCTGCACGATGTTCTTTCGGGATATCGGCTGCCAGAAGCTGGGCCAGCCCGTGCCGGAATCGAACTTGGTCGCTGAGTCGTAAAGGGCCGTGTCGCAGCCCAGGCACCGGTAAATGCCGTTATCGTGGCGGTTCCATCCGGGCCCCGTATACGCCCGCTCCGTCCCGTCGTGGCGCATCACGTCATACGAGCGCGCACCGAGCTTCGCCCGCCACGCCTCGTCGGTCATGACGACGCGCGGCTTGGTGCGACTGCCCAGCGGCTTCTTGTCGGGTGCGAATTCGTCGATGGTGACGCTTCCGCCCTGGGCGGGCCGCGGCGCGTCGGCGGCCACGGCAGGCCGGGTCGCGCGCAACACGAAGGGGAGGGAAACGGCGCCGGCCGTCGTGACGGCCAGGACGCCGAGAAACCGGCGACGCTCGGGATCGGTACTCATGAAAGCCTCCGCAAAGGGGTGACTCCCTCTAAGACCGGCCCGGCGTCCGGATGCTTACGTCAGTCGTTCACCCAGTGGCATTCGCGCCGCGTCTCGTAGGTGGCGTTCTGGTCCTGGTGGTTCTTCTGGACGCGGTTGCCGACGTAGCCGCCGCCGACCGCACCTGCCACCGTGGCGAGCGTCTTGCCCTTGCCGCCGCCGACCTGGTTACCGAGCAGGCCGCCCGCGACGGCGCCGACGCCGGTACCGATCAGGCGGTTGTCGTCCTTCGAATTGATGTGCTTGACCTGCACGTCGCGGCAGACCTGGTGCTGGCTACGGCGCGCCTGGGCCTGCACGGGGGTATCGACCACCGCGCCGGTCGCCAGGACAAGGGCGGCGATTGCGAAAAGGTGGGTTTTCATCGGGTGTCCTCCTCGGGTTTTCGTTTCAGGGATACCCCCGCCGTCGTGACGGCCGGGTCAAGAGGTGATGGCTTGATGGACATGGCATACGCGCGCGGCTGGATGGGCGTGCCCCGGGCTTCGGCCACCGCTTCGGTCAGCTCGGCGCCGAGCAGCAGGATGAGCGCCGAGTAGTAGACCCATACCAGTAGCACCACCACGCCGCCGGCCGGCCCGTAGGGCCCGCCGACGTTGCTGCGTTCGAGATAGATGCCGATGGCGACCTTGCCGACCACGAAGAGCAGGGCGGTCAGCGAGGCGCCGATGGCGGCGTCGCGCCACTCGATGATCGCGTCGGGCAGCACCTTGTAGATCGCGCCGAAGATCACCACGAAGACGGCCAGCGAGATCACGGTTTCCAGCGCATGCCAGCCGGTGGTGCCGCCGCGCACGAACACGGCGATCAGCGCGCTGGCCGACAGCGAGATCACCAGCAGGAAGGCCAGCGACAGCAGCAGGCCCAGCGCATGCAGCCGGGCCCGCAGCCAGCCCAGGATCGCGTGCCGCGTGTTGCCGGGGCGCGGCTGCAGGCCCCACACCCGGTTGAGCGCGCCCTGCAACTGGGCGAATACCGCAGAGGCACCGATGAGGGTCACGCCCAGGCCGATCACGCCCGCCATGCTGCCGACGTTGGGTCGCTGCTTGGCGTTTTCGATCACCAGCCGCACGGCGTCGGAGGCACGTTGGCCGACCAGCCCGTTCAGGCTGTCGACGAGTTGGGCCTGCCATTCGGGGCGCAGGGATGCGACCACCCACAGCAGCAGCACCAGCAGCGGCGCGAAGGACAGCGCCGAGTAGAAAGCCAGGGCCGCGGCGCGGGTCATCAGCTCGTCGTCGCTGAACCCCTTCGAGGTGGTGCGTATCACCTGCCAGCCGAGGCGGATGCGATGGTCCATCGTGTGCCTCCGTCGTTACGGCGCACAGGGTGGGCGTGGCGGCGCGAAAGAAACGTGGAAACGCTGAATCAACCCATGCGGGCGATGGCGTCCGGGATGGCGTCCGCGCCGAGTACCTCGACCACGCGCTCGGTCATGGTGAAGCCGGTGACCACTTCATGGGCCCACGTGCTGTGGTAAGGCATGTAGACGCCCCAGCCGCCCAGGTCGACGACCGGCGCGATGTCGGATTTCAACGAATTGCCGACCATCGCGAAGCGCTCGGGGGGTACCGCCAGTTCGCGGAACAGCCGCGTGTAGGCGGGAGGATCCTTCTCCGAGACGATCTCGATGCGGTGGAACACGTCGGCCAGGCCACAGCGTGCGACCTTGCTCTCCTGATGGAAGAGATCGCCCTTGGTGATGAGCACCACCCGATGCGTCCGGGCCACGCGTTCGACCGCGTCGCGGATGCCGGGCAGCAGCTCGACCGGATGGGAAAGCACCTCTTTGCCCAGGCGTACGATGCGGTGGATGTCGCGGGCGTCGATGCGCCCGTCGGTCAGCTCGATGGCCGACTCGATCATGGAGAGGGTCATGCCCTTGGCGCCGTAGCCGAACAGGCCGATGTTGCCGCGTTCGGTGGCGAGCAGTCGCTCGCGGAGGCCGTCGCTGGCCAGGTCGATGTACCGGCCGAGGATGGCCTCGAAGGCATCCTGTGCGCGGTCGTAGTATTCCTGGCTGTGCCAGAGGGTGTCGTCGCCGTCGAAACCGACCAGTTCGATCATGCCGGGTGCTCGTTGTCGTTCAGCGGGCAAGCATATCCGGGCAGTCCATCCTTGGCGATGCGCCGAAAGGGCTCCGCCCGCGTACGGGCGAGGGCCCTTCGGCGTCAGACCGTCAGAACGCCACGCTCGCCTTCAGGCCGAGGATGAACGCGTTGTCCTTTTCCTTGATGCCGCCCGGATCCTTGATGTACTGCAGGTTCGGACGCAGGGCGATCGAGGGGATCGGCGACCAGCTGTAGAACACTTCGGCCACCTTCTCGTAGCCGTCCTTCACCAGGCCTTCCTGGCCCGGATGGGTGGCGTTGTAGAGACGCTGGTACTTCGCCACGTCGCCGTTGGCGTGGGTGAAGCCGAGCGCCGCGCCCACGAAGTCGTTCGGGCGATCGAAGATGCCCTTGTACTCCATGCCCAGCGAGATCTGGTTATTGGTGGGCGAGGTCTGATGATCGGCCGAGGCGATGTTCAGGAACAGGTTAGTGCCCTTGCCACCGGCCTCACCGGTCACCTGCTGCTGGAAGGTGATCCACGCACCGCGACGCGACGTGCGCTGCAGCGGCTCGTCGCCGGTGAGCGCGCGCGGCTCGTGGTTGACGTCGTAGAAGACGTCATTGCCCTTGGAGGTGTTGTACCAGACGCCCGCGCGGTACGAACCCGGCAGGCCGTTGACCGTGGGCTTCCAGCCGAACTCGAGCGGAAGCAGCCAGCCGGTGGTGCCGCTGGGGAAGTTCGGCTTCAGGCCGTTGTGGCGCGCGTAGGAGTCGTCGACGTACTTCGGGTTGACCTGGTAGGCCGCCAGCTGCACGAAGGTGTCTTGCGTGGTGGCGAACTTCAGCACCGTCGCCCACTGACTGGTCGGCCAGTTCACCCAGTAGTCGCCCACGATGTTGCCGGGTTGCGCGCCGCAGAACGAGAGGTTCATGAAGTCGCACGAGAACTGGTTGATGTCCTCGCCGACCGGCATACGGCCGATCTTCCACGTCAGGCGGTCGTTGAAGAACTTCTGCTCGAGCTGGAAGATGGTGAGGTGCCAGGTCTGGCCGCGGCCGTAGACTTCCTGGATGAGCTGGTTGTTGCCGATGTTCGCGTCGGCGCCGATGTCGTGGCCGTTGCGGTCGGTGATCATGATGTTGAACTTGGCGCCCTGCCAGTTCCACAGCTTGTCCAGATCGAAACTCGCGCCGAACTTCCACTGGTCGGTGTAGCGGGTGATCTCGCGATCGCCGCCGCTGTAGTTGTGTGCGGCTTCGAAGCCGTAGCCGAAGTCAAACGTGATGCCCTTCTCGGCCAGCCGGGTGCGCTCGCCGCCCCAATCGCCGAAGAGGTATTTGCTGCCGGAGGCGTCCTGTGCGTGAGCGGCGCCAGCGGCGAAGCCCAGGCACGCGAGCACGAGACCGGCAAGAGGACGCGTTTTGAACTGAATGCGCATCGACCCTTCTCCCTGAAGTGAAAAATTACGCTTTTGCGTTATGACGTTCTGATTATTTAAGTTGCGACGCACAAGGTTTTCGGTACGCACAACCGACGCATTTTGTCATGCTAATGGGTGGGCATTGCAAACTCGGCGCCGACGCTTTCGGTGAGGTTCAGCCAGCGCTGTGTAATGGCCTTCTGTTTTGTGTAGAAGCGCACGGATTCCGGGCCGTGGGCGTGATGGTCTCCCATCAGGCTCTTCTTCCATCCGCCGAAACTGTGGAACGCCATGGGTACGGGAATGGGCACATTGATGCCGACCATGCCCACTTGCACGCGATGGCCGAACTCGCGGGCGATATAGCCGTCGCGCGTGAATATCGACGTGCCGTTGCCGTATTCGTGCGCGTTGACCAATTCAAGCGCCGTGCCGAAATCGGGTACTCGCACGACGCAGAGCACCGGCCCGAAAATTTCTTCCTTGTAGATGCGCATATCCGGCGTGACCCGGTCAAAGAGCGTGCCGCCGACGAAAAACCCCTGCTCGCAGCCGGCGACGCGATGGCCGCGGCCGTCTACGACGAGCTCGGCGCCCGATGCCACGCCATCGTCGATGTAGCCGGTGATGCGGTCGCGATGCGCACCGGTGACGACGGGGCCCATATCCACCGTCTCGTCGAGCCCGTGGCCGATGCGCAGGGCTTCCACGCGCGGCTTGAGCTTCGCCACGAGCGCGTCGGCCGTCGCATCGCCGACCGCGACCGCCACCGAAATCGCCATGCAGCGTTCGCCTGCCGCACCGTAGCCCGCACCGATCAGCGCGTCGGCGACCTTGTCCAGTTCGGCGTCGGGCATCACCACCATGTGATTCTTCGCCCCGCCCAGGGCCTGTACGCGCTTGCCGTTGGCGGTGCCACGCGCGTAGATGTATTCAGCGATGGGCGTGGAGCCGACGAAGCTGACCGCGCGCACGAGCGGATGGTCGAGCAGGGCGTCGACGGCGACCTTGTCACCGTGGATCACGTTGAACACGCCGTCGGGCAGGCCGGCTTCTTTCAGTAACGACGCAAGCTCCACCGCGAGCGAGGGATCGCGTTCGGACGGCTTCAGCACGAAGGTGTTGCCGCAGGCGATGGCCATGGGAAACATCCACATCGGCACCATCGCCGGGAAGTTGAACGGCGTGATGCCCGCGCAGACGCCGAGCGCCTGGCGCACGGTCCAGGCGTCGATGCCGTTGGCGATCTGTTCGGTGTATTCGCCCTTGAGCAGCTCGGGGATGCCGCACGCGTATTCAACCACTTCCAGGCCACGCACGAGCTCGCCCCTGGCGTCGGAGAGTACCTTGCCATGTTCGGCGACGATCACGCGGGCGAGGCGATCCATGTCGCGCTCGATCAGCTCCTTGAAGCGGAACATCACTCGGGCGCGGCGCAGGGGTGGCGTCTGCGACCAGGCGGGAAAGGCAGCGTGCGCGGCGCGCACGCCCGCATCCACGTCGGCGACCGACGCGAGCGCCACCTCGGCACTGACGTGGCCATGCGCCGGGTCGTACACGGGGGCATGGCCATGCGGCGCGCCGTCGTAGGGCTGGCCGGCCACCCTGTGGACGACACGAGGCAGCGGGGGGTTGGAAGGTTGGGCGGACATATGGGGGCTCCGGATCAAGCGCTCAGCGCGCGATCATCCATTCGTGGGCGGGGTCGTTGCGGAAATGCCAGGCGCGGCGCGGGCCGGCCATCACGTTGAGGTAGTAGCCGCGGTAACCGTGCGGCATGACCACCGGGTGATAGCCGCGCGGCACCATGACCACGTCGTGGTCGCCGACCGCCATCGATTCGTCGATGTCGCGCTCGTCGGTGTATACGCGCTGGAAGGCGAAGCCCTGCGGCGGATCGATGCGGTGGTAGTAGGTTTCTTCCAGCACGCTCTCGTCCGGCACGGCGTCGGTGTCGTGTTTGTGGGGCGGATAGCTCGATGAGTGCCCGGCGGGCGTGAGCACCTCCACGACCAGCAAGGATTCAGCCGGCTCGGTCTCCGGGAGGATGTCGCACACGTAGCGCGTGTTCGCGCCCGTACCGCGCACCGAGCGCTTCATGCCCGCCGGGTCGATCAGGCGCGCCTCGAAGCGGCCGGTCGCGGGGGCGCTGGCAAGGGCCAGTTCGGCATCCGTCGATGCGGTGATCTCGAAGAGGCTGCCGGGCGGCGCGTAGATCGCATGCGGCGAGCGTTCGTCGAACACGCTCGTACGATCGCCGACGGCGGACCACGATCGCTCGCCGATGCGCACGTCGACGGTGCCGGTCAGCACCACGAGGCAGCCTTCGCGATCGGCCGGCATCGCCAGCGTGCGCCGCTCGCCGGCCGGCAGGCGCCGGGCGGCGAAGCCGACGTGTTTCCAGTTCGCCGATTGCGGCGTGACGGTGACGATGGCCTCGCCCTCGGCGGCGGCCTTCACGAGCAGGCTCATGCGACCTCCCTGACCGTATCGCGGTCGAGCAGCGCGCGCAGCGTGCGATAGCCCTTCTGGGCGTAGTCGAAACTCGGCGCCACGGTGGGATCCTGCTCGGCCTCCACGACCAGCCAGCCCTGGTAGCCGTGGTGCTTGAGCCGTTCGACGATGGCGGCGAAATCGATCACGCCATCGCCCGGCACCGTGAAGGCGCCGTTGAGTACCGACTCGAGGAAGGTCCAGTGGCGGTTGCGTGCGAGCCGCACGATCTCGGGGCGCACGTCCTTGCAGTGCACGTGGCAGATGCGCGCGATGTGGCGGTCGAGCACCGCCAGCGGGTCGCCGCCGCCGAAGAACGTATGCCCGCTGTCGAAGAGCAGTCCCACCTCTTCGCCGGTGTGGGCCATCAGGCGGTCGACGTCGTCGGGCGCTTCCACGTAGGCACCCATGTGATGGTGATAGGCCAGCCGCACGCCGTACGAGAGCGTGAAGCGCGCGAACTCGGTAAGCCGCTCGCCGTATCGCTTCCACGCGTCGTCGTCGCGGAAGCGCGGGCGCTTGTACAGCGGCACCGCCTCACCCTGGATCGCATCGGCGACCTCGCCGTAGACCATGACGTTGCACCCGTTTTCTGCGAGCAATCGCAGGTGCCCCGCCACCGCCTCGCGTTCCTCCGCCGCCGAGCGTGCGGCGACGCGGCCCGAATACCAGCCCGAGACCACGTCGAGGCCGTAACCGGCCATGAGCTCGCGCAGTTGCGTGGGGTTCTTGGGAAACTTGTTGCCCAGTTCGAAGCCTTCGTAGCCGATGGCCTTGCCTTCGCTGAGCGCCGTGCAGAGCGGTGTCTCGCCGCCCAGCGACGGCAGGTCGTCGTTGCTCCACGAAATGGGGTTGATGCCGATACGGATGGGGTCGTTCTTCATGGGCAGGGTTTTCCGGTCTTGCGGTCGGCCAAGGCGGTTTCGTAGGCCGCGCGCGCCTCGCGCACGGCCGTTCGCGGGGAGACTTCCGGCACCGCCACCTCCCACCACGCCCCGCCGTCGTCGGTGGTGCGCGCGGGGTCGGTATCGATGCAGACGAGATAGGTGCGATCGGCTGCCCGGGCCCGCTCGAGCGCCGCTTCGAGCCCGGCGATGTCGGCCACGTGTTCGGCGATGGCACCGAGAGCGCGCGCGTGGGCCGCGAAATCGACGCGGGGAGCGCCATGGCGTCCCTGCACGCAATCGTCGAACAGGTTGTTGAACGGCGCGCCGCCGGTCGCCTGCTGCAACCGGTTGATGCAGCCGTAGCCGCGGTTGTCGAGCAGCACCACGATCAGCTTGGCGTCGAGCATCACCGAGGTGGCGAGCTCGGAATTCATCATGAGGTAGCTGCCGTCGCCTACCATCACGATCACCTCGCGATCAGGGTGGGCCATTTTCACCCCCAGGCCGCCCGCGATCTCATATCCCATGCACGAGTAACCGTATTCCATGTGGTAGCCGCCGGCGGTTTCGGTGCGCCAGAGCTTTTCCAGTTCGGCCGGCAGCGTACCCGCGGCGCACACGACGATGTCGCGCATGGCCGAGGTGGTGGACGAGCGTTGCACCGCGCCGATCACTTCACCGTCGTAGGGCCGGCGGCCCGGGGGCGCGTGGCGCTGCCCGGTGATCCGCGAGACGGTGTCGACCCAGGCGCGCGCGGCCTCGCGGGCGCGCTCGGTCCATGCGTCAGGCGCGGCCCAGCCCTCGAGACCGAAGCTCAGGTCGTCCAGCACCTGGGCGGCATCGCCGATCACTTCCACGCCGTCGCCCTTGAGTGTGTCGAACGTGTTCACGTTGATCGAGAGGATCGGCACATGGCGGAACAGCGCATTGGAACCGGTCGTGAAATCCTGCAGCCGGGTACCCACGGCGATCACCAGGTCGGCGTCGCGAAGGATCGCATTGGCGGCGGTGGAGCCGCAGACCCCGGCGGGGCCGAGTTGCAGCGGGTGGTTCCACGGCATGGCGCCCTTGCCGGCCTGGGTTTCGCACACCGGCACGCCGTGGCGGTCGGCGAAGGCGAGCAGTTCGGGCGTGGCCCTGGCATACAACGCGCCACCCCCGGCGACGATCACCGGGCGCTGGGACGCCTCGATGGCGTCGAGGGCGAGCATCAGCTCGTCGTCGGTGGGGATCGGCGCACGGAAGACGATCTCGCGGGGCGCGAAAAACGACGCGGGATAATCGTATGCCTCCGTCTGCACGTCCTGCGGCAAGGCCAGGGTCACCGGGCCGCACAGTGCTGGGTCTGTGAGGGCGCGGATGGCCCGTGGCAACGCGGTGAGCAACTGCTCGGGGCGAACGATGCGATCGAAATAGCGCGACACCGGGCGCAGACAGTCGTTGACCGACACGGTGCCGTCGGCGAAGTCTTCCAGCTGTTGCAGCACCGGGTCCGGCGCGCGCGAAACGAACACGTCACCGGGCAGGAGCAGCACGGGCAGGCGGTTGACATGGGCCAGCGCGGCCGCCGTCACGAGATTCGTGGCGCCGGGGCCGATCGATGTCGTGACGGCCATCATCCGTCGGCGCATGCTCGCCTTGGCGTACGCGATGGCGGTATGCGCCATCGCCTGTTCGTTGTGCGCGCGATAGGTGGGCAGTTCGTGGCGCGCGTCGTACAACGCTTCGCCCAGGCCGGCCACGTTGCCGTGGCCGAAAATCGCGAACACGCCGCCGAACAGCGGCTGCGCGCTTTCGGCGTCTGCATCGCGGGCCCGCAGCGCGGCGAGGTAGCGGACCAGCGCCTGCGCGCAGGTGAGGCGGACGGTGTCGCTCATGCGACGACTCCTTCGTCGATCGGCGTGCGCTGCGTGTCGCGCCACAGCGCGATCATCGCCTCGAACGCGCCCTGGGCCTGGGCGACGAAGGTCGCGTCGTCGATCGTGCCGCGAAGCCACGCGCTGGCGGGCTCGACGAACAGGGTGCGGCCCACGGCGAAACCGCGACAGGTGCGGCTGGCCGCGGCGGCGGCGAAGCCGTCGGCGAGGGCCTCGACGCTGGCGTTGAGGCCGAGCAGCAGCACGCCCCGGCAATGCGGGTCGCGTTCGGCGATGAGCGCGTCGACGGCCTGCCACGTGTCGCGCCCGAGCGGGCACAGTTTCCACCATTGCGGGCGGATACCCAGGTTGTAGATGCGCTTGAGCGCCCGCAGGGTCAGTGCGTCACGACGGGTCAGATCGGTGCAGCCGGGCGGGATCACTTCCAGCAGCAGTTCGTGACCGCTCAGCATCGCCGCGTCGTAGAGCGAGCGCAGCTGGGTTTCCTGTTCCACGCGCTGGAGCGCCGGCGCGTCGGGGTCGAACGCGACCAGGCACTTGATGACATGCTCCCTGGGCCAGCTCACCAGCTGGCTGCCGATGGAGCGCCCGCGCTCGAATTCCAGCGGGTTGGAGCCGGAGACCTCCACGGGGCGGCCGATCCACCAGCCGCGTCCGCTTGCGGCGTTGAGCGCATCCTGGCCATAGCGGTCGTCGGCCAGGATCCCGATATGGCCGTGCAGCCCGTTCGCGCGCTCGGTCGCGGCCACCGCCTCGACGAGCAGGGTTTTCAGGTGCGGAAGGCGGGCTTCGTCGGCACCGGTCTGGCGAACGAGTTCGAAGAACGGGGTGCGGTGGTCGAAGGCGAACACGTAAAGCGAGTCCCACGCCCGACGCGGCACCGCCACGCGATGCAGGTGCGAGAGTTCGCCATCGAGATCGGGTCGGGTGAGGCCGTCCGCACGGGCGAGGAACGCGTCGAGTTCCGCCCGGCCTGGCATGGCCGGGGCACAGCCGTGGCGGGACACCACGAGGGCGCCGCACGCATTGGCGTACGCGCAGGCCTGCGCGATCGACGCATCGCGCAGCCAGCCGCTGAGGAAGCCGGCGAGAAAGGCATCGCCCGCGCCGAGCACGTTGAGCACCTCGACCCGGGTGCCGCGGTAGGTCGGCGCCTCGTCGATCGCGTCGGGGACCGGGCCGTCGATCACGCTGCATCCCATCGGTCCGCGCTTGACGATGAGGGTGGCGTCGGTCAACGCGCGAACCGCGCGCAGGGCATCGATGAGGTGTTCGCTGCCGCCGGCGATATGAAACTCTTCCTCGGTGCCGACGATGAGGTCGAACAGGGGAAGGACACCCTGGAGGTGGCGGGTGACGTTGCCGTCGGCGATGAAACGGCGTTCGCCGTCCGCGCGTCCGGTGAGTCCCCAGAGCACGGGGCGGTAATCGATGTCGAGCACCGTGCGCACGTCGTGGCGACGCGCCAGTTCGAGCGCGCGCCGGCTGGCGGCGTGTACCCCGGGCTGGGAGAGGTGCGTGCCGGTGATCGCCAGCGCGCGGCAGCCGGCGATGAACGGCTCGTCGATGTCGTCGGCGGTGAGCGCCATGTCGGCGCAGTTCTCGCGATAGAACAGCAGGGGAAACGTCTCGCGATCCTTGATGCCGAGGATCGCCAGCGCCGTGAGATGCTCCACGTCGGGCGTGACCTGGCTGACGTCGCAGCCCTCGGCGGCGAGCGTTTCGACGAGGAAGCGGCCCATGTGGTCGTCGCCCACGCGGGCGATCATGGCCGAACGCAGGCCCAGGCGCGCGGTGCCGAAGGCCACGTTGGCCGACGAACCGCCCAGGTACTTGGCGAAGCTGGTCACGTCTTCGAGGCGCGCGCCGATCTGCTGGGCGTAGAGATCCACCGCGAGGCGACCCAGGCAGGCGACGTCGACGGGGCGGGAGGAGGAACGGGGCAGGGGACTGCGCATGAGGGATGGCTTCCGGATCAGGCCGCGCGGCCTTCGAGTTCGTCGACGAGGTTCTGTATTTCGGTGCCACCGGCCATCATGTCCAGCACGGCCTCCTTGGAAATGTCGGCCTTGGCGAACGTGCCCATCGACTGGCCGCGGTTGAGCAGCGTGAAGCTGTCGGCGACGGGGTAGGCGTGGTGCACGTTGTGGGTGATGAAGATCACCGAGATGCCGCGCTCGCGTGCCTTGTGGATCAGCTTGAGTACGTTGCACGACTGCTTGACGCCCAGTGCCGCCGTCGGCTCGTCGAGGATCAGCACCTTGGCGCCGAAGTGGATCGCCCGCGCGATTGCCAGGCACTGGCGCTCGCCGCCGGACATCGTGCCCACGGCCTGGCCGGCATCGCGCACGAAGATGCCCATCTCGGCCAGCTTCTCGCGGGCCGTGTCGTTGGCGTACTTCATGTCGATGACGGGAATCACCCCGAACAGCTTGCGTCGCGGTTCGCGCCCGGCGAAGAAGTTGCGTGCCACGCTCATCAGGGGCACCAGGGCGAGATCCTGGTAGACCGTGGCGATGCCGCGGTCGAGCGCCTCGCGTGGCGAACGGAAGTACACGGGCTGGCCTTCGACGCGATACTGGCCGCTGCTGGGCGCGTGCACGCCGGCCAGCGTCTTGATGAGGGTGGACTTGCCCGCGCCGTTGTCGCCGAGCAGGCAGTGGACCTCGCCGCGCTTCAGGCGAAGGGTCACCCCCCGCAGCGCGATCACCGTGCCGAAATACTTGCTGACGTCGTCGAGTTCGAGGATGTAATCGTCGGCCATGGGGATGCTCACTTGCCGCTGGAGGCGCGGCTGCGGATGTAGTGGTTGAACAGCACCGCGATCAGCAGCATCCCGCCGAGGAACACGCGATACCAGTCCGAGTCGATGTTGGTGTACGAGATGCCGATCTGCACCACGCCGAAGATGACGGCGCCGAAGCAGGCGCCTATCACCGAGCCGAAACCGCCGGTGAGCAGCGTGCCGCCGATGACCACGGCGATGATCGCCTCGAACTCCTTCTGCAGGCCGCGGTCGGAGGCCGCCGAGCCGAATTCGGCCACCTGGAGCACGCCGAACAGGCAGGCGCAGAACGCGGTCAATACGAAGAGCGAGATCTTCACGCGGCGCACGGGCACGCCGACGTTCTTGGCCGCGTTGGCGTCGCCGCCCACGGTGTAGATCCAGTTGCCGAAACGGGTACGGGCCAGGGTGAAGCCGCAGACCAGGGCGATCGCCGCCCACCAAAGCAGCACCTTGGGGATGCCGTCGACCACCGGTTGTCCGTTCGGGAAGCGATCGACGATGCCGTGGCCGGCGAGGAACACGAACAGGCCATGCAGCGTGGTGCCCGAGAACAGGGCCTGCACGAACGGCGCTTCGGTGAACTTGTCGCCCACGCCACTGACGATGGTGCTATTGGCGAACGTGGTGGACAGCACCAGGGTCAGGCCGCGCAGGATGAACATGAAGGCCAGCGTGACGATGAACGAGGGCAGCCTGGTGCGCACCACCAGGTACCCGTTCAGCGCCCCCAGCGCCATGCAGGCGGCGAAGGCGAACAGCACCGCCGCCCACAGCGGCCAGCCGAAGTACATCGGCGGGATGGCCACCGCGACGCCGGCGAAACCGATCATCGAGCCCATGGAGAGATCGAACTCGCCCGCGATCATCAACAGGCAGGCGCCCACGGCGAGGATGCCGAGGTAGCCGGCGACCTTGGCCCAGTTGATGATGCCGTCGAGGGCGAACATGCCCGAATCGCCGGCGAAGAAGCCGAAAAAGGCGAACACGAGTACGGTGCCCGCGATGGAGCCCAGTTCGGGACGGTCGAGGAGGACCCGCCATGGAGAGATCTTCCGTACGCGTTCGTCCGCTTGCTGGCGCTGGATCATGTGGCTGACGCTCTGGTGGATGGCGCTCATGAGATGGTTTCCCGATCAGCGGTACTGGCCCGCGTACTTCTCGACGGTGGCGACGTTGTCCTTGGTGACGAAGGCCGGCCCGGAGCTGACGCCGGTGGCCGTATAGACGGGCTTGAGGTCGTACTGCTTCAGGCGGGCCTGGAACTTCGGGTTGGCCTTGAGCGCGGCGATGATCGTCGCGGGGTCTTTCGTCTTCTGCTCGTTGGCGATCACCAGGGCGGCGATGGCCATGTAGCCCTGCAGGTAGGGCTGCTGGTCGATGGCGTACTGGATGGTGCCCGACTTGATGCCGGCGATGATCGCGGGCGAGAGGTCGAAGGTGCCGAAGTAGATCGAGCCCTTCAGGTGCAGGTCTTCCACCACCTTGATCGCCGGTTCGGCCGCGTTGGGACCGAGCGCGAGAATGGCTTCGGTCTTCGGGTGCGAACGCAGGTAGGCACTGAGCTTGCTCGATACCACCGTGGGGTCCATGCCGGTGTCGATCATCGAGGTCTGCCGCCAGTCCTTGATGCCCAGCGCGTCGGCGAAGCCCTGGCAGCGCTCGAACGACGCGTTGTTGGTGGCGTAGTGGTTCACGCAGACGAAGCTGTGCTTGCCGGCGGCCTTGGCGCGTTCGCCCGCGGCCTTGCCGGCGTCGTATTCGCCCTGGCCGATGTGCATGATCGCGCCGAGCTTCTTGCTCTCCTCGGGGGTGCCCGAGTTGATGGTGACGATGGGGATGCCCTTGGCCGCGACCTTGGCGGCCGGAGCCTTCAGTACCGCGTAGCTGGCGATGTCGAAGGCCACGCCCTTGTAGTTGCGCGCGGCGGCCGATTCGAGCTGGCGGGCCATCTCGCTGAGGTCGCCGTTGCCCGAGCCGCGGTAGTCCACGGCCACGCCGTAGTCGTCGCCGGCCTGTTTGATGGCGTTCTTGATCGTGTTCCACCACGAGTCGGAATCGGCGGCGTGGGTGACCAGGACATAGCGGTCGCCGGCGGCGGCGCGCGCGGCGGGGACGGCCAGCCCCAGACCCAGGGCAAGGGCGGCGGCCAGCGAGGCGAGGACGGTGGTGGATCGCATGAAGCCTCCAGGTGAGGATGTCGAACGCGATGGGGCCTTGCGGCCGGAAGGGGCCAGAAGCGGGTCGAGCATGGCCCGCCGCCACGTCGGTTGCAATTTGCATTGCAGCATGGAAATAAATGGAAAAAATGTTCCATCGCTGGTTCAATGCCCGTCGTCCTGTCCCGACGGAGCCGCTCATGGCGCCCACCAGCGAAGCCGACGCGCTCATGCAGCGCATCGCCGACGAGTTCGAATCCCTGCCGCGCCAGCTCCAGGGCGTGGCGCGGTATCTCGAGCAGCACCGCGGTTCGATCATGCTGCAGCGGGTGGGCGAGATCGCCGAGGGCTCGGGGGTGCACGCGTCGGCCGTGGTCCGCTTCGCCCAGCGCTTCGGCTATTCGGGTTTCAGCGAGATGCAGGCGGTGTTCCGCGACGCGTGGACCGCGCAGGCCACGCCGGCGCGCAGCTACCAGCAGCGCATCCGCAACGTCATCGACCGCGCGGGCGAGATGCGTCCGGTGGAAATCGCCTCGCGCTTCATCGACGCCAGCCGCGCCGGCCTGGACGAACTGGCCGGCGAGCTGGATGAGGCCCGCTTCCAGAAAGCCGTGGAACTGCTCGCCGCTGCGGAGAACATCTACGTGATCGGCGTGCGCCGCTCGTTCGCGATCGCCACGTACATCGCTTATGCCCTGCAGCACACGCCCAAGCGCGTGCACCTGGTCAGCGGGCTCGGTGGCATGTATCGCGAGCAGCTGCGCAGCATGGGCAAGGGCGACGCGCTGATCGCGATCAGCTTTCCGCCGTTCGGCAAGGAAACCCTCTACGCCATGCGCGTGGCCCAGCAGCAACGCGCGAGCGTGCTGGCCATCACCGAGAGCGACCTGGGGCCGCTCTCGCGCCACGCGGATGTGCTGCTCAAGGTGAAAGAGGGCAGCGCGTTCGCCTTCCGTGGGCTCACCAGCACCATGTGCCTGTGCCAGGCGCTGTTCGTCGCGCTGGCCTACACGCTTGAACTGACCGTTGAAGAAACCGTTCCCCGAGGAGAATACGATGATTGAAGTTGCCGTTTTCGGTGCCGGTCGCATCGGCAAGATCCACGCGGCCAACGTGGCCCGCCATCCGCAGGCACGCCTGCGCTACGTGGTCGACGTGCATGGGCCTTCGGCGCAGGCCCTGGCCGACGCGCACGGCGCGACGGTCGCGGGCATCGACGAGGCGCTGAGCGATCCGGCCGTCGGTGCCGTGGTGATCGGCTCCAGCACCGACACGCATGCGGACCTGATCCACCGCGCGGCGGCGGCGGGCAAGGCGATCTTCTGCGAAAAGCCGGTCGATCTCGACGTCGAGCGTGCGCGCGCCTGCCAGGCGGCGGTTGAGAAGGCCGGGGTCACCTGCATGATCGCGTTCCAGCGTCGCTTCGACCCCACCTTCTCGTCGCTGAAGAAACGCCTGGATGATGGCGAGATCGGTTCACCCGAAGTGCTGGTGGTCACCAGCCGCGACCCGGGCGCGCCGCCGGTGAGCTATATCCAGAGTTCCGGCGGCATCTTCAAGGACATGCTGATCCACGACTTCGACATCTTCCGCTGGATCCTCGACGACGAGGCGGTGAGCGTGCACGCGGCCGGCAGCTGCCTGACCGATCCGGCCATCGCGGACGCGGGCGACATCGACACCACCGCCGTCACCATCCGCACACGCAAGGGCCGGCTCTGCCAGATCAACACCTCGCGGCGCGCGGCGTACGGGTATGACCAGCGC
>CAJYHU010000225.1 GCA_913774655.1 uncultured Luteibacter sp.
CTGCTTCGGCACGTGTCCCCGGCCTTCGTCGAAGACCCGGTGCGCCTCCTGCGCGTGGCACGGTTCGCCGCCCGCTACGCGCCGCTCGGGTTCCGCGTGGCGGACGAGACGATGGCGCTGATGCGACGCATGGTCGACGACGGCGAGGTCGACCACCTCGTGCCCGAGCGTGTCTGGGCCGAAACCCGCAAGGCGCTGGCCGAACCGATGCCGCAGGTGTTCCTGCGGGTGCTGCGCGAAACCGGCGCGCTACGCCTGCTGTTCCCGGAGGTCGACGCCCTGTATGGCGTGCCGCAGCGCCCGGAGTTCCACCCTGAGGTGGATACGGGCATCCACGTCGAACTCGTGTTGCAGGCCGCGGCCACCTTAGCGCCCGGCGACGCGCTGGTGGGCTGGTGCGCGCTCACCCACGACCTGGGCAAGGCCCTGACGCCGGCCGACGTGCTGCCGCGCCACATCATGCACGAGCAGCGCGGGATCGAACCGGTGCGTGCCCTTTGCGCGCGGCTGAAAGTACCTTCGGACTACGCCTTCATGGCCGAGATGGTGTGCAAACACCACCTCAACGCGCACATGGCGCTGGAGCTCAAACCGGCGACGGTACTGCGATTGCTGGACGCCCTCGGCGCGCTGCGACGGCCCGAGCGGCTGGATACCTTCCTGCTCGCGTGCCTGGCCGACAAGCGGGGCCGCCTGGGCAGCGAGTCGGCGTCGTACCCGCAGGCCGACTACCTGCGCGCGTGTCGTGCAGCGGCCGCGTCGGTCACGTCCCGGCCCTTCGTCGACAAGGGACTGCAAGGACCGGCCATCGGCGAGGCGATGAAGACGGCGCAGGTGGCGGCGATCGCCGCCGTGCCAAAACCCCTGTCATAGCGCGCAGCGCGCGCTCCTACAGGCGGTGGCCCTGGTCGGCGGCGAGGACGGCCGCCGGCAAGGCGTCCGGGTCGACGCCGCGAGCGAACATCATCACCTGGAAGCGCTCGCCCATCTGGTCGGGCAGCGTGAGCTTTTTCACTTCCTGGGCCAGGCGATAGCGCGTGAGCTCGTCGTCTGTGGCGAGGTAATCCGCCTCGAAGAACGCCTGCATGTCCGCCGCGAGCAGGAACTGTGCCTGCGGCAGGTAGGCCGCCACACCGAAGCCGGCGCTGTTGCCAGCCTCGGCCAGCGCGGTGAAATCGACCGACGCGGTGAGATCCTGCAGACCCGGCAGGAAAAACGCGTCGCCGTGGGCGCGATGCCGATAGAACGCACGCAGGGTGCCGTCGTTGCGCTCCGGGTGATAGAACTCGCCCCGCGTGTAACCGTAGTCGGCGAAGATCATCGCGCCCTTGCGCAGCGTCCCGGCCACCGCCTGCATCCAGTACGGCAGCTGCGGCAGCACCTCCGTGCGGTAGCCCGCGTCGAATTCGCGGCCGAGATCGCGCTCCAGGTGGCGCACGGCGCCATTGACGAGCACGTCGGCGGGGCGATCGGTTCGCAGGAAACGGCCTTCGCCGTCGAGCACCACGTGTTCTTCGTAGACCTCGCCCTCGCGCGTGGTGAAACGCGTGGTCGGCAACGCGTCGATCACCTCGTTGGCGAACAGCACGCCGTCCCATTCCTCCTCCGGTGGCGCGTCGAGCCAGACCACGCGCGCGGCAAGCTCTGACGGCAGCCGCGCGTGCAGGCGCTCGCGCTGGCGCTGGCGCAGGTCGGCGCTGGGTTCGAGGATCATGAAACGCCGGGGCACGCGCCCGGCGGCGTCGAGCGCGCGCAGCGCCGCTTCGGCGAACGCGCCGCTGCCGCCGCCCAGTTCGAGGAACTCGGCCTCCGGACCGAGCGAAGCGAGCACGGGCTCGAACGCCCGCACCACGCAGCGCGCAAACAACGAGCCCAGCTCAGGCGCCGTGACGAAGTCGCCCTCGGCGCCGAACTTGGTCTTGCCCGCGCTGTAATAGCCCAGCCCTGGCGTGTAGAGGCAGCGCTCCATGAAGCGCGCGAACGGCATGGGGCCGTGGGCGGCGATCTCCTCGCGCAGGAGGGCGGTGAGGTGATCGGAATGGGCGCGCTCGTCGGCGCCAGGTTCGGGGAGGCGATCGGTCATGCCGGGAGGATACCCGATGTGCCACGACGAACAGGGCCCGCGCCTGCCGGATGGCGGACGCGGGCCCTGTTCGCGCAGTCGCGGATCAGACGTGGATCAGAAATCCTGCTGCAGCGAGAGGAACACGCCGCGACGCGGACCGTACTGCGGCGCGCCCACGCCGATGCCGGAACCGTCACGCAGCTCGTAGGTACGATCCAGCGCGTTGACCAGGGCCAGCTGCGCGTGGGTGGGGCCCGCCGACGTGAAGTGGAAATCGTGGCCTACGCTCAGGTTGAGCTGGAAGTAGTCCGGCATGGTGTCGCCGTTGGGCACCGCGCCGTCGCGACGCAAGCCCGAACCGTAGAGGTAATCCAGGCCCAGGCGGGTGGAGTCGGCGAACGCGTAGCCGATGCCGCCCGACGAGGTGAACTTCTGGTCGTGGTCGAGATGGATGTAGTGGTTCGCGATATAGGCCAGGTCGTCCGGATTGAAGTTGTACTGGCTGGTAATGACGTTCTTGCCGACCGCGCGGTTGTACGCGAAGTTGAAGTAGGCCGTGAGCGCGCCCCCGTCGTAGTTCACCGTGAACTCGGTACCCTTGATGCGGCCCTGGTCGTAGTTGAAGGTGGAATACACCAGCGCGGCACCGAACTGGCCCTCGTCCTGGATGCGCGACACCTTGCGGTAGTAACTGTCCAGGCCCACCGTCCACGCCGATCCGATCTTCTGCGAGATGCCGATGTCGTAGTAGCTGGCACGCTCGGCCAGCGGCGTGTCGTTGCCGTCGTTCTGCAACGCGTTGGTGGTGCCGTCGAATTTCGCGATCGAGGTCGGCGCGATCATCTCGGTGGCCGGCGGCGTGAAGTAACGCGAGTAGCCGGCGTGGATGGTCGTGCTGTCGGTCGGCTGGTAGACCACGCCCAGGCGCGGGCTGAGCTGGCTCTCCGGGCGGAACGCGTTATAGCGGTCGCCACGCACGCCGTAGTTCACCGTCCACTTGTCGCCGATGCTCCATTCGTCCTGCAGGTAGACCGCATAGGTGCGGGCGAGCACGCGGCTGGCGTCCACGATGTTGAGCGGCAC
>CAJYHU010000226.1 GCA_913774655.1 uncultured Luteibacter sp.
TAGTTCTCGTGCAGCAGATCGCCCAGGATCGCCTTCACCACCGATTCCACCGGCTGGTTCTCGAAGTTGAACGTCACCGTGCCCTCGCCCGCCGCCACCGGGCGCGGCTTGGCCAGGCCCACCGGACGGACGAACTGGCCGGTGCCGGCGGTGATCTGCGGCGGGGCGACGGTCGCCGAAGGCGATTCGGCCGTGGGGCTGACGATCTTCGGACGCGGGGCGGGCTTCTCCGTGCCGGCCAGCGCTTCGCGCTGCAATGCGCCATCGTCGTTGGGTTGCGGCAGCGTCGAGCATCCGGCAAGCGCGACCGCGAGCGCCGTGGCGATCAGCGTACTTCTGAACATGGAGCAACGTTCTCCCTCGTTGATGCGGCGCAAGCCGCTCCTCCGGCCGTGCGCCGAACCTCCCAACTCTATAGGGAGGTTCGCTACAAACGCTAGCTTCACGCCGTCGATGACGCGCCGCAGGTCCGCTCGAGGAAGCAGGACACGGCGGTCCCGGCCGCCGCTCCCAACGCTTTCAGTCGTCGGCGGGGCTCCATGCCTCGTGGAACGATCCCTCCCGGTCGATCCGCTCGAACGTATGCGCGCCGAAGTAATCGCGCTGGGCCTGAATAAGATTGGCCGGCAGCACGGCGGCACGATAGCTGTCGTAGTAGGCAATGGCCGCGGCGAAGGCCGGGACCGGCACGCCCACGCGCACCGCCTGCGCCACCACCTCGCGCAACGCCGCCTGGTAGTCGCGGGCCACGTCACGGAAATAGGGGTCGAGCAACAGGTTTTTCAGGCCCGCGTCGCGCGCGTAGGCATCGGTAATCTTCTGCAGGAAACGCGCCCGGATGATGCAGCCCGCGCGGAAGATCTTCGCGATCTCGCCGTAGCGGAGGTCCCAGTGGTGCGCCGACGACGCGGCCTGGAGCTGGGCGAAACCCTGGGCATAGGAGATGATCTTGCTCAGGTACAGTGCCCGGCGAACCGACTCGACGAAGGCCCGGCGGTCGCCGTCGAATGCGGCGGCGTCCGGGCCGGACAGGTGTCGAGCTGCCTCGACGCGCTCCGCCTTCATCGACGACAGCACCCGGGCGAACACCGATTCGGTGATGAGGGTCAGTGGCACGCCCAGGTCGAGGGCGCTCTGGCTGGTCCACTTGCCCGTGCCTTTTTGCGCGGCGCGATCGAGGATTACGTCGACCATGGCCTTGCCCGTCTCCGGGTCCTCGTGCCCGAAGATCTTCGCCGTGATCTCGATGAGGAAGCTATCCAGTTCGCCCTGGTTCCACTCACGATAGGTGGCGGCCAGTTCGTCGTTGGACAGGCCCAGTACGTGTTTGAGCACCGCGTAGCTTTCGGCGATGAGCTGCATGTCGCCGTATTCGATGCCGTTGTGCACCATTTTCACGTAGTGGCCGGCGCCGTCCGGGCCGATGTAGGTGACGCATGGTTCGCCGTCAGGAGCGCGTGCGGCGATCTCGATGAGGATCGGCGACACCAGGTCGTAGGCGTCGCGCGGGCCGCCTGGCATGATCGATGGCCCCTTCAGCGCGCCCTCCTCCCCGCCGGACACCCCGGTGCCGATAAAGTGCAGGCCGTGCTTCTTCAGATCTTCGGCGCGGCGGATCGTGTCCTTGTAGAACGTGTTGCCGCCGTCGATGAGAATGTCGCCCTCATCCAGCAGGGGCACCAGCTCGTCGATCACCGCGTCGGTACCCTTGCCCGCCTGCACCATCAGCAGGATGCGTCGGGGTATCTCCAGCGACGCCACAAAGGCCCGCAGGCTGTCGGTAGGCACCAGGCGCCGGCCTTCGCTTTGCGCCATCACCTCGTCGGTGCGGGCCTGGGTGCGGTTGTAGATGGATACCGCGTGGCCGCGGCTCTCGATGTTCCAGGCGAGGTTGCGGCCCATCACGGCCATGCCGATCACGCCGATCGTCTGCTTGCTCACGGGTGCGTCTCCGATGTCGGGTCAATGCCGTCCGTCATCTAACATGCGCCTGCATACCGCCATGAAACGTGATGACGGCGGTCGGCTATGATGGGCGGCGAACCGTCGGCCGGACCGACCGGATTGGGACTGGAAGAACGCATGAACCAGGTCAAGTCGCACAAGCGCGACAAGCGCGTCGCCTCGGCCCAGGAGGCCCTGGCCGGCCTCGTGGCCGACGGCCAGACGATCGCCGTGGGGGGCTTCGGCCTTTGCGGCATCCCCGAGCGGCTCATCGAGGCGCTGCGCGACTCGGGGGTGAAGAACCTCACCGCGGTCTCGAACAACGCCGGTATCGACGGCGTGGGCCTGGGCCTGCTGCTGGCGACCCGGCAGATCCGCAAGATGGTCTCGTCTTACGTGGGCGAGAACAAGGAATTCGAGCGCCAGTTCCTGGCCGGCGAGCTCGAGGTGGAGTTCACGCCACAGGGCACGCTTGCCGAGAAGTTGCGCGCCGGCGGCGCCGGCATCCCGGCCTTCTTCACCCGCACCGGCTATGGCACGCAGGTCGCCGAAGGCAAGGAAACCCGCGAGTTCGACGGCCACATGTACGTGATGGAGCGCTCCATCGTGGCCGATGTGGCGTTGGTCAAGGCGTGGAAAGCCGATCCGAGCGGCAACCTCGTGTACCGCAAAAC
>CAJYHU010000227.1 GCA_913774655.1 uncultured Luteibacter sp.
GCCGCCAAGAAGGCCGTGAAGAAGGCCGTCCGCAAGGCTCCGGCCCGCAAGACGACCACCAAGACCGCCGCGAAGAAGACCGCTCGCAAGGCCGCCGCGCCGCGCAAGGCTGTCGCTCGCAAGCCGCGCGTCGCCAAGTCGGCCGCTCCGGCTGCCGCCAAGGTTGCTCGCGCCACCAAGGCCGCCAAGGCCAAGTAAGCGTCACCGTCCAATAAGAAAGCGTTTTACGAATTCCCTCCCCGCGGTGCCCAGCGCGGGGAGGTATTTCGGATCTTCGACCCCGGCTCGCCCGGGGTTATTCGTTTCTGCGGTGGGGTTGGTTCGTCGGACGCGCAGGCGTATGTGCGTCGCGTCCCAGGGAGACGACACGTGCACGGCATCGTGATCACGCCGCGCCAGCCGCGCCCTTGATCGGTCGATGCCCCGCCCCGCTTCCCATTTCCCGGTCCCCCGGAAATCCTCCTAGCCCCGCGCACTGGATTCACGCCGCCGTTACGGTTACCTTTCAGCCGTATCGCGCTGCGGTGAACGGGGGGTTCTCCGCCATGCCAACAGGGGGAGCGCGTCCTGCGAAGAAGGGTCGTCCGCATGGTTCCACGTCATCGCCTTGCTCCGCGCCACGCGCTGCGTGGTGCGATCCAGCCCGTCACGCTCGCCGTCATCGGTATCGTCGCGGCGCTCGCCGTCGCGGCGTGGTTCCTGATCGTCCAGCCGTATCTCGCCGCCACGGCCACCCCGAACGCCGCGTCGTCGGTCGCATCGCGCCCCGCGAGCGCCCGCGAAACGCCGCCGGCGAACGTGGATTCGCTGAGCCTCGACCAGTTGTTGTCCGAGGCGCGCGCCGCGATGAACGAGCAGCGGCTCGTGGCTCCGAAAGGTAACAACGCGTTCGAGTTCTACATGAAGGTGCTGGAAAAGCAGCCGGGCAATCCGGTGGCCGCCGACGCGTTGCGCGAAACCTTTTCCTACGGCGCCGCCGCTGCCGAGCAGACGATCAACCAGCGCGACTTCAACGAGGCGCAGCGAGAGATCGACCTGCTGGCGAAGGCCGACCCGGAGAACTACACGCTCACGATCCTTCGCTCCAAGCTGGATGCCCAGCGCAAGACGCTCGACCGGGAGCAGCAGCAGGCGGTCGACGCCCAGAAGGCGCAACAGATGGCCCAGCAGACGGCCGCCGCCGCGGCGAAACAGCAGGCGGCGGAGCAGGCCGCCGAGGCGCAACGCCAGCAGGCTTCGCGCGAACAGGCGGCGCGGGTCGCCCAGCAGTCGACGCAGGCACCGAAGACGCCGGTAGCGGCCACGCCACGTCCGGCGGCACCGGACAACGACCAGATCACCGATGCGGTGCTGGTCAACCAGGTGAAGCCGCGTTACCCCACGGCCGCGCTACGCGCGAACCAGGAGGGTTGGGTGGACGTGGAGCTGACCGTCGGCACGGACGGCGCGGTGAGCAACGTCAACGTCGTCGATTCGCAGCCGCGCCACGTCTTCGACCGGGCGGCGATCGATGCGGTGAGCAAGTGGGAGTTCAAGCCAGCGATGCGCAACGGTGATCCGATGACGGTGAACCTGCGCCGCCGCCTGCAGTTCAACCTCGGCCGCTAGCCATTTCCCTTCAGGCGAACACGGCGACGACCGAAGGGGTAGGGAGTCGATCGCATCGGCGAGCCGGCGATAGCCGGCACGGTGCGATCACGACTTCTTCTTCGACTTCTTCTTCGTTGCCGGGGCGGCCTTCGTCTTGCTCTTCGTTTTCGCCGGCGCGGCCTTCGCGGCAGGCGCCGCCGAACCTTCCACGCCCGCCCAATCCACGTGCGGTAGCCCCAGCAAGCTGTCGAACACCATCGGCATGAGGCCGGCCGGCATCGGGCCGGTGCCATTCCACATGCTGACGACACCCGCGTGGTACTTGGGAAAGAAGCCGATCATCGTGCGGTAGCCCGCCACCGCACCCGCGTGGTACACGAGCGTCTCGTTCGCGTAGGTAAAGACGCGCCAGCCCAGTGCGTAGTGGGCATCGGTCACGCGCGCACGGCGCCACGGCAACGAGCGCTCTTCCGACGGCGTCGGCACCTCCGGGGCATGCAGCACGTCGAGCAGCGGCGTCGGCAGCACGTCGGGGCGTCCACCCATCTGGGCGATCAGCCACTGTTCCATATCGCGCAGGCTCGCGTTGACGCCCGCGGCGGGCGCCACGCGGTAGTAGCTGTCGTTGGGCTCGTAGGGGATCCAGTTATGCGGACCGCCGCGATGCGGCCGAGCCCAGCTCTTGCTGGCTTCCAGCGCGTCGCGCCCGTAGCTGGCCGTGGTCATACCCAGCGGAGTGAAGATGCGTCGCTCGACCTGGCGGAAGAAGTAATCGCCGGTGGTGGCGTAGATCACGTCGCCGATCATGCTGAAGGCGACGTTCTGGTAGCCGTAGCATTCGCCGACCTTGCACGCGAGGTCCACTTCGTCGAGCTTGCGCACGAGCTCCTCGTAGGGCGCGTCGGCCTCCAGCAGGTTGTCGTACGTGTTGCGCGGCAGCCCCAGGCGTTGGCCTAGGATGTCGCGTACCGTGGCCTGCTGCGCCGCCTGGAGGTCCTTGAGCTTGAAATACGGAATGGTGTCGACCAGCTTGGTGTCCCAGCTGAGGAACCCGGCGCGCACCAGCACGGCCGTGACGCCGGTGGCGAAGGCCTTGGACAGCGAGGCCAGCCGGAATACCGTCTCGGGCGTGGCCGGCTCTTTCGTCTTCTCGTTGGCGTAGCCGAATGCTCGCTCGTAGACCACCTTGTCGTCGACCACGATCGCCGTGACCAGGGCCGGCGCCGCGTCGCGCGCCTCGGCCTCGTCGAGCCAGTGCTTGTAGTTCTCGATCGTTTGCTTCACGCGATCGGCGGGCAGCTTCTCCGCCGTGGGATCGACATGCACGACCGGCGGCTTCTGGGGCGTCGCGGCGAGGGCGACAGGCGCGGACAGGGCGCAGGTCAATGCGCAGGCGAGCAGGGAAACGGAACGAAGCGACATGCGTATCTCGCGGGAGCCCGGCGCGGAATCGCGCCATCGGAAATGGGGGACCGTCCGATTGTCGGTCAGTTCGTGTCCGCCGACAACGCATGGATCGGCAAGCTGTTGACGAGCCTGAACGAGAGCGAGGGCGTGCTAGGCTTGCGC
>CAJYHU010000228.1 GCA_913774655.1 uncultured Luteibacter sp.
CGCCCTGGGCGTGGTATGCCTGCGCGCCCAGGGCGACGTGGACATCGGTCCGCCCGGCAAGCTCGGCAAGTTCACGCTCGACGTCGACGGCAAGCCCGAAGCGGTGCAGGTGCGCACGCTGACCCTCCGGCAGCCCAAGGGCGACCTCGCCGCGACGGGTACGATCACCCTGCAGCCGGACGTCGCCTGGAAGCTCGACCTGAAGGGGCGCCGCTTCGATCCCGGCCAGTTGCTCGCCGACTGGAGCGGCGCGCTGGATCTCGATCTCGGCACCGAAGGGCACCTGGCGAAGGACGGCCCCCTCGGCAGCGTCCAGGTACGCACGCTCGACGGCACGCTGCGCCAGCGCCCGCTGCGCGGCAAGGGCACGCTCACGCTCAAACCCGACGAGGTGGTCAACGGCACCCTCGACCTCGCCTCCGGTGGCAGCACGATCCGCCTCGATGCCAAGGGCGACACGAGCAACGACGCGACGCTGACGTTGGCCATCGCTTCGCTTGGCGACTGGTTGCCCGATGCCGGCGGCCGCCTGCAGGGCCAGATCGGCGCGAAGGGCCGGTGGCCGCACCTCGCCGTCACGGCCAACCTGCGCGGCAACACCCTGGTCTACGCCGGGCAGAAAATCGCCGCATTGACGCTCGACGCCAACGTGCCCGACATCGGCAAGCCCGGCGGCAAGCTCGACGTGAACGCCACCAACCTGGTCAGCGGCGGCCTGGTGTTCGACCGCGTCACGATCGATGCCGACGGCAATGCCGAGCGCCACCAGCTCAGCGTCAACGCCCACGGCAAGCCGTTGAGCGCCGTGCTGGCCCTGGGCGGATCGCTGAAGAACGATGCCTGGAACGGCACCCTTTCGCGCCTGGACCTCGACTTCCAGGGGCTGCCGCCGTGGCGCCTGCAGAACCCCGCCGCGCTCGCGTGGAAGAACGGCGCCGCCAGCCTGGGCGATCTCTGCCTCACGGCGGGCGATCCCCTGCTGTGCGTCGCGGGCAAGCAGGACGCCGCAGGCAATCTCGACGCGTCTTACCGCCTGCGTCGCGTGCCGCTGTCGCTGCTGATGACACTGGCCGAAGCCTCGCAGTCGCCGATGCGCGCCGAAGGCATCATCGAGGGCGACGGCACCCTCCGCCGCACGGCGGCCGGGGCGCTATCGGGCCAGGCGACGATCGGCAGCACGCATGGTTCCATCGCCTACGTCGACCGCGCCGACGAGCCCTTGCTCGTCTACGACAACCTCAGCGCGAACGCGCAGCTCTCGCCCGACAACCAGCGCATCACGCTGCGCGCCGCGCTGAACGACGGCGGCAGCGTCGACGGCAACGTGAGTATCAGCGGTGCGCAGCAGGCCCTGGGCGGCAGCGTGGCGCTGCATCTGAAGAGTCTGTCGTTTCTCGAACTGCTCACCACCGAGCTGGCGGACGTGAAGGGCGGCGTCAATGCCAACTTCAACCTCGGCGGCACCGTGGCGGCACCCGCGGTCACGGGTCACGCCCTGCTCGACGGCTTCGCCGCCGAAGTGCCCAGCGCGGGCCTGAAGCTCAAGGACGGCCGCTTCGACGTCACCACCGCCGACGCGAAAAACTACGCGCTCGACGGCACCGTGCGCTCCGGTGCGGGCACCCTGTCGGTCAAGGGCAACGCGGCGTTCGGCGAAGGCGCCCAGATGCACCTGGGTGTCGTCGGCTCGGCGTTCACGGCGGTGGATATCCCGGCGGCCAAGGCGGTCATCTCGCCCGACATCCAGATCGTTCAGGACGCCAAGGGCATGAACGTAACCGGCAAGCTCAACGTCGACATGGCCGACGTCAACGTGGAGAAGCTGCCCGGGGCTGGCGCCACCAAGGCCTCGCCCGACGTGGTGGTGGTCGACGAAAAGCAACAGGAGGCGGCGGCGGAGTCCGCGCCGATCAGCGCCGACATCCGGGTGGACCTCGGCCAGAAGGTACACCTGGTGGGCTTCGGCATCGACGGCCGGATCACCGGGCAGCTCGACGTGCGCGAGCGGCCCGGCCGGGCCACCACGGGCCAGGGCCAGATCGGCGTCGACGGCACCTACAAGGCGTACGGCCAGGACCTCAGCATCGAGCAGGGCCAGCTGCTGTTCGCCTCCACCCCCATCGACAATCCCGCCCTGAACATCCGCGCGTCGCGCACGCTCAATCCCAACGCCACCATCGACGAGGGCCAGAAGGTGGGCCTCTACGTGTCGGGCACGGCGCGCCGCCCGATCCTCACCGTGTTCTCCAACCCGGTGATGGAACAATCCGATGCGCTCTCGTACCTCGTCACGGGCAAGCCGCTGTCGCAGGTGAAGGGCGGCGAAGGCAACATGGTCGGCGCGGCGGCCCAGGCGCTGGGGTCGGCGGCGGGCGACCTGCTCGCCAAGAGCGTGGGCTCGAAACTCGGCATCGACGACATCGGCGTGAGCAACAACGATGCCCTCGGCGGCACGTCGGCGTTCACCGTGGGCAAATACCTCTCGCCGCGCCTTTACCTGAGTTATGGCGTCGGCCTGTTCGATCCGGGCCAGGTGATCACCCTGCGCTATATCTTCAGCCACCGGTGGAACTTCGAAGCGCAGAACGCCACGGACTTCTCGCGGGCGAGCCTCAACTATCGCCTGGAGCGCTAGCCGTGCGCGAGCGCCGCCGCAAGGCCGGCGCTCGCGACGGGGCACCGCGCCCCGAACCACAGCGGCCGATGGCGGCGATCAGCGAGCGGCGTGCAAACGGTGGAGCAGTTCCGCTTCGGTATACGAGATGCCACAGGTGTCGGCGATGTCCTGCACCGACGCGCCCTGGCGGGCAAGGCGCTGGGCGAGCGCCAACGTGCGATCCGAGGTGGCGCCGCTATCGGTGGCGACGTTGACGGTGGGCGTGCGCCGCACCTGGTCTTCGATGTCGCCCAGGCGGTTCTCGAGCCGGCGAAGCATGCCGGCGAGTTGGTCGGGCTGGATCGTCGGTTCCGGATCGGGCACCGGCACGGGCGGCGCGGTGGGTTCGCTCGCGGGCGCCGGACGCACCCGGCCCAACCGGTAAAACACCAGGAGAAGGCCGACCAGGTTGAGGACGGCCAGGGCGATCAGCACGTCACCGATGATGGGGTTCATGCGCGCAGGCTCCGGAATCAGCGTGGAGGATAACCCACCGACGGCAGGCCGCGCTCCTACGCGCGGCAGAGCCGCTGCACGTCGACCAGCGCGATGAAGCCCTCGTCGCGCGTGACCACGCCGCTCACCGGATCGTCGCGGCGTTCCGCGCGTCCCGGCGGCGGCGGTGCGATCTCGTCGGGTGCCAGGCGAAGCATCTCGCCGATGAGGTCGATGCGCATGCCCACCACGGTACCCGCGTCGTCGAAGACGATCACGCGCTGGGCGTCTTCCTTTTCCGCGTCCACGTGGGTATCCAGGCCGAAGCGGCGGCGGCCATCAAGCACCGGCACGATCTGGCCGCGCAGGTTGACGATGCCGAGCACGTCGTCCGGGGCGCCGGGCACCGGCGTGATGTCGCCGGGCCGGATCACTTCGCGCACGCTCGACAACGCCACGGCGTAGCGCTGTCCTTCCAGGGAAAAACCGAGCCAGGTGCTGCGGTCGTCGCGTAAGGCTTCGGTCATGGGCCCAGTTCCTGTTCCAGCCACGAGATGAGCGCCGCGGTATCGACCACGCCGCACTTGGGTTCTTTCGACATCCCCGCGAGCCAGGGGCGCGAGGTGGCACCCTGCCGCCATTGGATGGCGTCGGCGTGCAATTCCACCGGCTCGTCGTCGATCACGCAGGCGATGGCCCACGCGCGGTCGCGCAGGATCACCAACGTGGCCACCGAGATGCCTGCCATGTCCGGCGACAGCACGGCCCCCATATCGGCCACGCGGGCTTCGCCGCCGGGATGGCGCCAACGCCCCATGCAGATGGGATTGGGCACGTTCGGCGGGCTCAGCGGCGGCATCGGCACCATGTGCGTCACATCGGCCATCGGCACGGCGAGCTTCACGCCCCCCGCCCGACAAAGGAGGTAGCGGGGATCGGCCTGGCGCGAGGCCACCGTGGCGTCGCGCCAGCTCTGGATCGGCACCACCTTCA
>CAJYHU010000229.1 GCA_913774655.1 uncultured Luteibacter sp.
CGTGGACGTCAACGAGGCTTACATCGGTCGCGTGCAGCCGTCGATGCCCGCCGAGGCCGTGCTGGACGCCTACCCGGACTGGACGATTCCCGCGCACGTCATCGCCATCGTGCCCGCCGCCGATCGCGGCAAGGCCACGGTGAAGGTGCGTGTGGCGCTGGATAACAAGGACGCGCGCATCGTGCCCGACATGGGCGTGCGCGTGTCGTTTCTCGAGCGCCGCGCCGCCACGGCGGCGGCGACGCCGAAAGGCGTGATGGTGCCCTCGGCCGCCATCGTCCGGCGCGACGGCCATGACGTGGTGTACGCGGTGGTCGATGCGCATGCGCGCCGCCGCGATGTCACCGTCCCATCCGCAGCCAGCGGCGACTTGCGCCTGGTCACGTCGGGCCTCGCCGCGGGCGACACCGTGGTCGTGTCGCCCCCCGACTCACTCACCGATGGCAGCGCCGTCGACACCGCCGCGCCGGCGCCCTGATACCGCACGGAGATACCCATGAGCACCCTGATCGAGATCAACGACCTGTCGAAGGTGTACGAACGCGGCCGGCAGAAGGTGGAAGTGCTGCACGGCGTGAACCTCGCGATCGCGGAGGGCGATTTCCTCGCGCTGATGGGCCCGTCCGGGTCGGGCAAGACCACGCTGCTGAACCTGATCGGCGGCCTGGACACGCCGACGGGCGGCAGCCTCAGCGTGGCCGGCGAGCGCATCGACCGGATGAGCGGCGGCCAGCTCGCCCGCTGGCGCGCGGCGCACGTCGGCTTCGTGTTTCAGTTCTACAACCTCATGCCGATGCTGAGCGCGCAGCGCAACGTCGAGCTGCCCCTGCTGCTGACCAAGCTGTCGGCCTCCCAGCGCCGGCAGAACGCCTCGGTGGCGCTGCAACTGGTAGGGCTGGCGGATCGCGCCTCGCACAAGCCGTCGGAACTCTCCGGCGGCCAGCAGCAGCGTGTCGCGATCGCGCGCGCCATCGTGTCCGATCCGACGTTGCTGGTCTGCGACGAACCCACGGGCGACCTCGACCGCCAGTCGGCCGAGGACATCCTCGGCCTGTTGCGCGAACTCAATCGCGAGCACGGCAAGACGATCGTGATGGTCACGCACGATCCCAAGGCCGCCGAATACGCCAACCATACGCTGCATCTCGACAAGGGCGCCCTCGTCGAGCAGGCGGCGGCCTGACACGGAGCATGCCGGCATGAAATACCTGCACCTGATCTGGGCCGCGCTCTTTCGGCGCAAGTCCCGCACCTTCCTCACGCTGGTGTCGATTCTCGCGGCGTTTCTCCTGTTCGGCATGCTCGACGCGACGCGTGCGGCGTTTTCGTCGGGCGGCAGCGTGGTGGGCGTGGACCGGCTGATTACCACGTCGCGCTATTCGATCATCCAGTCGCTGCCGTCGAGCCTCGCCACGCGCATGCAGGCGGTACCCGGCGTGAAGACGGTGGGACACGCGAACTGGTTCGGCGGCATCTACCAGGATCCGAAGAACTTCGTGTTGAGTTTCGCCGTCAGCGACAACTACCTCGACATCTACCACGAGATCCAGCTGTCGCCCGAACAACGCAAGGCCTTCGAGACCACGCGCACCGGTGCCATCGTGGGCGAGGCGCTGGCCAAGCGCTTCGGCTGGAAGGTGGGCGACAAGGTGCCGCTGCAGTCGACGATCTTCCCGCAGCGCAACGGCGACAAGACCTGGCCGTTCGACATCGTGGGCATCTACACGCCTGCCAAGGGCGCGGCCAACGGCACCGACCAGCAGTTCTTCTTCCACTACAAGTATTTCCAGGAAGCCAACGCCTATCGGAGCCTCGGCGACACCGTGGGCTGGTATGCGATCCAGCTGACCTCGGCCGACAAGGCCGACAGCGTCGCCAAGGCCATCGACGCGCTTTCGGCCAACTCCGATCACGAGACCAAGACCCAGACCGAACAGGCCTTCAATGCGTCGTTCGCGAAGCAGCTCGGCGACATCGGCCTGATCGTGTCGGCCATCATGGGCGCCGTGTTCTTCACGCTTATCCTGCTCACGGGCAACACGATGGCGCAGGCCGTTCGCGAGCGCACCAACGAGTTGGCCGTGCTCAAGACCATCGGCTTCTCCAGCCGCAGCGTGCTGGGCATGGTGCTCGCCGAAGGTGTGCTGCTGCTCGTGCTCGGCGGCGTGCTGGGCCTGGCCATCGCGGCCGTGCTGGTGCCCATCGTCGCCAAGGGCAGCGGCGGCATGCTCAACCTGCCCCCCATCGGCGCGCAGACCTGGCTGCTGGGCATCGCGCTGATGGTCGCCATCGGTGCGCTCGTCGGTGCGTTGCCCGCCATCCGCGCCATGCGCCTCAACATCGTCGACGCGCTCGCCGGGCGCTGAAGGAAGACACGTCATGAAGAGCTTCGGTACCGGATTGCTCATGCTGCTGATCGTCGCGGTGTTCCTGATGGTGTGGATCGCCATGCCCTGGCAGGGCGTGGTCGTCCTGGCGGCCGTCCTCGGGTTGTGGATGGCGCTCACCCGGCGTGGCCGGCAGACCTGGCAGGTGACCCGCGTGGGTCTGTCCACCGTCACCCAGCGGCTGGGATCGTCATCCGTCGTGGTGGTCGGTATCGCCGGTGTGGTGGGCGTGCTGGTCGCCATGCTGGCGATGAGCGAAGGTTTCGCCGAAACCCTCCGCGCCACGGGCAACGACCGCACGGCGATCGTGCTTCGCGGCGGTTCGCAGGCGGAGCTCAACTCCGTGCTGGACCGCGACAGCGCCAACGTGGTGATCCAGGCCCCTGGGGTGAAGAAGGGCGCCGACGGTAAGCCGGTCGCGTCGAGCGAACTGGTGGTGGTCGCCAACCTGCCGCGCAAGGGTGAGCCCGACAGCGATGCCAACGTGCCCATTCGCGGCGTCAGCGGCGACGTCTGGGCGCTGCGCGACCAGGTAAAGATCGTCGAAGGCCGGAGGTTTACCCCGGGCCTGCGCGAACTCATCGTGGGCAAGGGGGCGAAGGCGCAGTTCGCCGGGCTGGACGTGGGCAAGTCGCTGCGGCTTGCCGGACAGACTTGGACCGTCGTCGGCACGTTCGAGTCGCACGATGCGCTCGAGTCGGAGCTGTGGGGCGATACCCAAAGCGTCGCGTCGGCCTACCGCCGCGGCAGCAGCGTGGCTTCGGTGACGGTGTTGCTGGATTCGCCCGCCGCCTTCGACACGTTCAAGGCCAGCCTCGCCGCCGACCCGCGCCTGAAGGTGGATGTGTCCACCACGCACGATTACTTCAGCAAGCAGTCCGAAGGCCTGACCAAGGTGCTGCGCATCGTGGGCATCACGGTGGGCATCATCATGGCGATCGGCGCGGTGTTCGGCGCGCTCAACACCATGTTCGCGGCGATCCAGGCCCGGGCACGCGAGATCGCCACGCTGCGGGCGATCGGCTTCCGCGGCGTACCGGTGGTCGTGTCGGTCATGCTGGAAACGATGTTGCTGGCGCTGCTCGGGGGCGCGATCGGCGCGGGACTGGTCTGGGTGGTTTTCAACGGGTATTCCGCCTCGACGCTGGGTGCCAATTTCAGCCAGGTGGTGTTCCGCTTCCACGTAAGCGGCGACCTGCTCTGGACGGGCATCAAGTGGGCGCTCGCCATCGGCTTCATCGGGGGGCTCTTTCCCGCGGTGCGCGCGGCGCGGCTACCGGTGACGACGGCGCTGCGCGAACTGTAAGGTCGTCCACGGCGAGTCCCTGTGGCGGCACGTCGTCGGCGCGGATGGCGGGCGGCGGCCAGGTTCGGTCGAAGCGCTGGCACGATGCCAGCGCGGCCACCGCGACACCGAACACTGTGGCCCCGCGGGCGATGCAGAGGTAGGGCCGCAAGCGGGGTCGCTGGGCGGGGGGCATGGCGCGTCGCCTCCGTCGGGTAAAACCGGAAGCGTAAAAGCCTCCGGCCCGCACGGCATAGGGACGGTTTCTCAAAAGCCCCGCAGCCCTCGCGGGCTTGCGATAGCCATCACGTTGCGCGCGACACGCCGCCGATGCTGCCGTTTCCGTGTGTCCGCGGGATCAGGCCTTGCGTGTACGCAGCATCGTGATGATGCCTACGCCGACGAGAATGATCGCCATGCCGGCCAGGTCGAACGGCCCCACGTGTTCGCCCGCGATGGCCACGCCGAACAGCACCGCGACCGGCGGATTCACGTAGGCGTAGCTCGTCGCCACCGCCGGTCGCATTTTCTTCAATACGTAGAGATAGGCGCTGAACGCGACGATCGAGCCGAACACGACCAGGTAAGCGAGCGCCGCGGTGGCGCTCGCTTGCGGATGCGACGGCAGGCGCTCGCCGTGGAGCAGGGCGATGACGATGAGCGACACGCTTGCGCACAGCATCTGCGCGGCGGTATTCATCGGGCCGTTGGGCATGTCCTGGCGCTTCGACCACACCGAGCCGAAGGCCCAGGCCATCGCCGCGCCGATGAGCGCGAGGGCGCCGAGCGGCGATCCGGAGAGACCGGCGCCAAGGTTGAGCACCACCACGCCGACGAAGCCGAGCAGCAGGCCGGCGGTCTCTGTGCGCGAGGGCCATTCGCCGTTCATGCCCGCGAACACGGCCGCGAACAGCGGCATGCTCGCCACCGCCACGGCGGCGATGCCCGAACTGACGGTCTGTTCGGCGAAACACACCAGGCCATTGCCGCCGGCGAGCAGCAGCGTGCCGACAATGGCGGCGTTGCGCCATTGCCGGCGCGTGGGCAGCGCCACGCCGCGCAGGCGAAGCAC
>CAJYHU010000230.1 GCA_913774655.1 uncultured Luteibacter sp.
CACCCGCAAGACCATCGTGCGCCTGCTCTCCGCCATGGGCAGCGCGCGCGAGATCCAGCAGTACCTCAAGCGCTTCTCCCAGCTCGACGCCTCGCGTTTCGCGGTGGTGAAGGTGGGTGGCGCGGTACTGCGCGACGAGCTTCCCGACCTCACCTCGTCGCTGTCGTTCCTGCAGCAGGTGGGCCTGACCCCGATCGTGCTACACGGCGCGGGCCCGCAGCTCGACGAAGAGCTGCAGGCGGCGGGCATCGAAAAGAAGACGGTCAACGGCTTGCGGGTCACCTCGCCCGAGGCGCTGGCGATCGTGCGCAAGGTGTTCCAGGCGCAGAACCTGCGCCTGGTCGAGGCCCTGCAGGAAGTCGGCACTCGCGCCACCTCGGTGCCGTCGGGCGTGTTCGCCGCCGACTTCCTCGATCCGCAGACGCTCGGCCTGGTCGGCCGCGTGCGGGAGATCAACCTCGCACCGATCGAAGCCAGCCTGCGCGCGGGCTCGATCCCGGTCATCGCCAGCCTGGGCGAGACCGACGCCGGCCAGATCCTCAACATCAACGCCGACTTCGCGGCGAACGAACTGGTGCGGGTATTGCAGCCGTACAAGATCGTGTTCCTCACCGGCACGGGCGGCCTGCTTGACGGCGACGGCAACGTCATCGATTCGATCAACCTCTCGACCGAATACGACCAGCTGCTGGCCCAGCCATGGCTGTATTCGGGTATGCGCCTGAAGATCGAGCAGATCAAGGATTTGCTGGACGATCTGCCGCTGACCTCGTCGGTGTCGATCACCCGGCCGTCCGAGCTGGCGAAAGAACTGTTCACCCACAAGGGCTCGGGCACGCTCGTGCGCCGCGGCGAACGGGTGCTGCGTTTCGAGAGCTGGGACGGCGTTGACCTCGCGCGCATGCGCCAGCTCATCGAATCCAGCTTCGGCCGCGCCCTCGTGCCGGACTACTTCGATCGCACCCGCCTGTATCGCCTGTACGTCTCGGAGAATTACCGGGCGGCCATGGTGTTGACCATGGAGGAGGGATTCGCCTACCTCGACAAGTTCGCCGTGCTCGACGACGCGCAAGGCGAGGGTCTGGGTCGCGCCGTATGGCAAGTGATGCACGACGAAAACCCGAAGCTGTTCTGGCGCTCGCGCCACGGTAACGCCATCAACCCGTTCTATTACGCGGAGTCCGACGGCTGCTACAAGCAGGCCCGCTGGAAAGTCTTCTGGTATGGCCTGGAGAGCTTCGTCGACATCGAACGCTGCGTCGCGCACTGCGCCACGCGTACGCCCACCCTGCAGGACTGAACCCCCATGTCCACCAAGACCATCGGCATCGTCGGCGCGCGCGGCCACACGGGCGCCGAACTGATCCGGCTGATCGCCCGGCACCCCTCGCTGACGCTGGCCTTCGTCTCGTCGCGCGAACTCGAGGGCCAGCGCCTGGCGGAGCACAACGACGTCTACCGGGGCGAGCTGCGCTACGTGAACCTCGACCCCGCCGGCGTAGCTGGACAGGGCGTGGACGTGGTGATCCTCGCGTTGCCCAACGGCAAGGCCGCTCCCTACGTGGAGGCGATCGACAAGGCCGGCGGCGACACGGTCATCGTCGACCTCTCCGCGGACTACCGTTTCGACGAGCGCTGGTACTACGGACTGCCCGAGCTGTACCGCGACCGCTGGCGTGGCGAGAAGCGCGTGAGCAATCCAGGTTGCTACGCCACGGCGATCCAGTGCTCGATCGCCCCGATCAAGGACCTCCTGGCCGCGCCGCCGGTGTCGTTCGGCGTCTCCGGCTACTCGGGCGCGGGCACCACGCCGTCGGACCGCAACGATCCGGACAAGCTGCGCGACAACCTCATGCCTTATTCGCTCACCGGGCACATGCACGAGAAGGAAGCCAGCCGTCACCTGGGCCTGCCGGTGGAATTCATGCCGCACGTCGCGCCGCACTTTCGCGGCCTCACCGTGACCACCAACCTCTATCTGGCCAAGCCGCATCGTCGCGAGGACATCGTCCAGCGCTTCCAGTCGCGCTTCGACAGGGAGAAGCTCATCCACATCGTGGACGAGGCACCCTGGGTGAGCCGCATCGCGCACAAGCACCATCTGGAGGTGGGTGGCTTCGCGTTGTCGGCGGACGGCCGTCGCGTGGTCGTCGTCGCCACGCTCGACAACCTACTCAAGGGTGCCGCCACCCAGGCCATGCAGAACGTCAACCGTTCGCTCGGCTTCGACGAACTCACCGCCATTCCGCTTTGAGGCTCCGCCACCCATGACCCAGCCGCTCTGGCAGAAATCCGACACCCAGGTCGACGCGCGCATCATGCGTTTCCTCGCCGGCAACGACGTGGTGCTCGACCGCGAGTTTTTCCTCCACGACATCACGGCGAGCAAGGCGCACGTCGAAGGACTCACCCATATCGGCGTGGTGTCGTCCGACGAGCGAGACGCGCTGCTGCGCGAGCTCGACGTGCTCGCGAACGATTTCCGCGCGGGCGATTTCATTCTCGATGAGCGGTTCGAGGACGGCCATTCGGCCATCGAGGCTCGCCTGACCGAACGACTCGGCGATGCCGGCCGCCGCGTGCACACGGGGCGCAGCCGCAACGACCAGATCCTGGTCGCCACGCGACTGTGGCTGAAAGAGCAACTCGGCACGCTCGAAACGCTGTGCCGCCGTATTGCCCAGGTGTGCCTCGACCGCGCGGCGGGCGACGCGCTGCCTATGCCCGGTTACACCCACATCCAGCGCGCCGTGGTGTCGTCGACGGGCATGTGGTTCGCCGCCTTCGCGGAGGCCTTCATCGACAACACCCTGCGCGCGCGCCAGGCGCTGGCGCTGATCGACGCCAATCCGCTCGGTACCGCCGCGGGCTATGGCGTCAACGTCAAGCTCGATCGCGCGCATACGACGGCGGTACTCGGTTTCGCGCGCATGCAGGTATCGCCGATCTACGCCCAGCTCTCGCGCGGCAAGTTCGAGATGGCCGCGCTCGACGCGGTGGGCACGGCGCTGCTCGACACCCGTCGCCTGGCGTGGGATCTCTCGCTGTTCACGACGGCCGAGTTCGATTTCGTGACACTTCCGGCGGAGAACACCACCGGTTCGTCGATCATGCAGAACAAGCGCAACCCTGACGTCGTCGAAATGTTGCGCGCCAGCTA
>CAJYHU010000231.1 GCA_913774655.1 uncultured Luteibacter sp.
CGTCGCGCAGCAGGTCAGCGTTGTACGTCACACCGCCGACCATGCCGGCGTGGTTCTCGAGGAACCAAAGCCCCATGTCCTCGGTGGCCGCGCTCTGGAACAGCAGGATCTGCTCATGGGCCAGACCGCCCCAGTCGATCGTGCGCTGGCGGGCATCCTGGAACGAGAACAGCGCCTGGTAAAGCGTGGCGCCGCTGCCATGCCCGATCTTCAGTTCGCGCTGGAGGTACTCCAGGGGCACGTCCGGGTGGCCGAACGCATCCAGGGCGATACGCTTGACCTGCCGCACGAATTCCACGAACGAGAGCGACGGGTCGACATGCACGTGCAACGGCAGCAGGTTGTTGAAATACCCCATCACCGCTTCGAGTTCGGGCTGGTTGCGTCCGCGCACCGGCGTGCCCACCACGAGGTCGCGTTGGCCGGCGGAGCTGGACAACATGGCGTAGTACAGGGCCAGCAGGGTCATGTTGAGCGTGGCGTCGGCTTGCCGGGCGACCTCGTGCAGGGCCTGAGTGGTATCGCGGTCGACGCGTATCCACTGCGTGCGTCCCAGGCCTGACATACCCGGACGGCGCGGATGGTCCGTCGGCAAGGGGCGGATGGCGCCCATGCCGGCCAGGCGATCGCGCCAGACGTCGAGCTGCGCCTCGAACGCGGGCGTCTGGAGCCACCGCGTGTGCCATTGGGCGAAATCGCCATACGTGACGGCAAGCGGGGCGAGCGGCGAGGCGTCGCCGGCGGCGAACGCCCGGTAGAGCGACGACAGCTCGTTGCAGAAGATGTCGAACGACCAGCCGTCCCAGATGATGTGGTGCGGCATGAAGAACAGGGCGTGTTCGTCGTCGGCGAGGCGGAACAGGCGTGCGCTGAACAGTGGTGCCACGCCGAGATCGAACGGGGTGTCGGTGAGCTGCTGAAGGCGTGCCATCAGTCGCGCTTCGCGCTCCGGTGAGGCGAGATGGCTCAGGTCCTCCGCGGGAAACAGGCGATGTTCGAGCCGCGGCTGCACCACCTGCACGATCTCCCCGTCATGCTCCTGGAAGGCCGTCCGCATCGCGGGCTGGCGCTGTATGAGCGCCTGGAAGGCCATCTCGAAGGCGTGTTCGTCGAGCCGGCCGCGCAGGCGGTGCGCCGAGGGCGCGTTGTAGGTCACGCGGCCAGGCTGCATGGTCTCCAGCGCCCACAGGCGCCGCTGCATCAAGGAGAGGGGTGCGCGGTCTTGCGTCTCGCGCGCCACGATCGGCTCCACCGCCTCGGCTTCATGGCCCGAGAGCGTCTGGAGGATGGCGGCCAACTGTTCGATGCTGGGGGCGTCGAACAGCGTGCGGAACGATAACGAGACGCCGAACTCACGGTTCAGCCGGGCGGTGAGTTGCGCGGCGAGCAAGGAGTGCCCGCCCAAGGCGAAGAAGTCGTCGCGCACGTCGAGGTCGGGAAGGCACAGCACGGTTTCCATCGCCGCGGCGACACGCCGTTCCGCGTCGCCGCGGGGCGCGATGCGTTCGCCGCGCTCCGTGGCAGACGGTGCCATCGGCGGTGGCAGCGCCGCCCGGTCGGTCTTTCCGTTGGGCAGAAGCGGCATGGCCGGGAGCACCACGATGTGCTGCGGCAGCATGTAGTCCGGCAGGCGCGAGCGCAGGCGGCCACGCAGCCCGTCTTCGTCGACCGTGCGGCCGGGTCGCGCCACCACGTACGCCACCAGTCGCACGTCGCCTGGGCGGTCCTCGCGGGCGATGACCAGCGCGCGGGCGAGGTCGGGCGAGTCGGCGAGCGCGGCTTCGATTTCACCCGGCTCGATCCGGTAGCCGCGCACCTTCACCTGGAAATCCAGGCGGCCAAGGTGCTCCAGCAAGCCGTTGGACAGCCAGCGGCCTTTGTCGCCGGTGCGATACATGCGGCTGTCGGGCATGTCCGACCACGGATCGGTCACGAAGCGTTCTGCCGTGAGATCGGGGCGATCGAGGTAACCCAGCGTCACACCCGCGCCACCGACGTACAGTTCGCCGGGCACGCCGAGCGGACACGGCATGCCGTGGTCGTCGAGCACGTGCACCGTCGTATTGGCGATCGGGCGACCGATGTAGATGCCCGACCGCGGGTCGGACACCCGCCAGAACGTCGAGTACACGGTGGTCTCGGTGGGGCCATAGCCGTTCCAGACCTCGCCGCAACGTTCGAGCAGGGCCTCGGCCAGATCCACGGGCAGCGGCTCACCCCCCGACACCGCGCGAAACGCCGGGCGGCCCTGCCAGCCCGCCTCGACCAGCAGGCGCCAGCCGGCGGGCGTGGCCTGCATCATGGTCGCGTCGCTGTCGTCGATGAGCCGGCGCAGTTGCGCACCGTCGCGCACGTCGTCGCGCCCGGCGATCACCACTTCCGCCCCGCTGGTCAGCGGCAACAGCAGCTCCATGAAAGCGATGTCGAAGGACAGCGTGGTGACGGCCACGAGGCGGTCATCCGGCGCAATGCCGGGGACGCGCTGCATCGCGGTGAGGAAGTTGGCGGCCGCGCGGTGTGGCACGCGCACCCCCTTGGGGCGACCGGTCGAGCCGGAGGTGAAGATCACATAGGCCACCGAATCCGGCGTGGCCGCGCGGCGGTCGCGTTCGGGACGTTCGAACGACGCGGCGGCCACCTCGTCACCGTCCAGCGCCATCACGCGGCCGCCGGGAAAGGCGAAGGGTACCGGCGTGCGGTCGTCGACCAGCAACGCCGCCAGCGCGGCATCCGTGGCCATGAAGGCCAGCCGGTCGGGCGGAAACGCCGGGTCGAGCGGTACGTAGCCGGCACCCGCCTTCAGCGTACCCAGGACGGCGGCAAGCATGTCGACGCTACGGCCGACGCACAGTCCCACCAGGTCGCCGTGGCCGATACCACGGTCGCGCAGGGCATTGGCGACGCGGTTGGCCCGCGATTCCAGCGCGGCGTAGCTGAGCGTACGGTCGGCATGGCGGACGGCGGCACGCTCCGGGGCGCGATCGACCTGGCGTTCGAAGAATTCGTGCGCGAGGCGCAGTTCGGGAAACGGCGTTGGCGCTGGCTGAAGGGCGGCCAGTTCGCGGTAGACCGCGTCGGACACCAGGGGCAGCGTCATCGCCGGTACATCGGGCGCGAGCGCCGCGTGGCGCATCAGCGTCGCGTAGGCATCGAGCCAGCCCTGCACCGTCGCGCCGTCGAACAGTTCGGCGCTGTACTGGCACTCCAGGCGCAGGCCATCGCCGGTCTGCACCGCGTTGACGAACAGCTCGAAGTTCTCGTACTCGCGCGGCACCGCCGCCACGTCGAAGCGCAACCCGGGGAAGCGCGCGGTGGTGTCGTCCATGCACGCGTCGAGGTTGAACAGCACGCTGACCAGTGGCAGGCGCGCCGGGTCGCGCGGAAGGGCGAGCTGGCCGAGCAGGTGGCCCAGCGTCGTCCGTTGGTGCCCGAAGGCGTCGAGCAGGTCGCCGCGAAGCGTGCGCAGCAGCGCGGAAAAGGTCAGGTCGCCGGTCACCCGCGCGCGCAGGGGCAGCACGTTGACCGCATGGCCCACGAGAGTATCCAGCCCGTCGGCCGCCTGGCCGGCCGTGGGGATGCCGACGATCACGTCGTCCTGCCCGGTGAGCCGGCGAAGCAGCAGCGCGAAGCCGGCCAGCAGCGTGGCGTACAGACTCGCGCCGTGACGCGCGCCGAGGTGGCGGATGGCGGCGAGTTCGGCGGAGGCGATCGTGCGGTCTTCGCGGCGCGAGGCAAAGCGACGGCGCCTCGGTCGCGGACGATCGGTGGGAAGGTCGAGCACCGGCAGCGTGCCGGCAAGGCGTCGCAGCCAGTAGGCGTCGTCGGCACGCGCCTCCACGGTGTCGGCATGGGCCGCCTCGTGCCGTGCGAAGGTCGAGAACGCGCTCGCCGGTGGCGGCATGGCTCCCTGGCCCGTCCGGTGCGCGTAGAGCGCGGCGAGGTCGCGCACGATCACGCCGAACGACCAGCCGTCGCACACGATGTGGTGGGCCGAAAGGGTCACGATGTGGCGGTCGTCCGCCAGGCGGAAAAGGTCTGCACGCACCAGCGGTCCGTCGACCAGGTCGAACGGCGTCGTGACGATGCGCGACCAGGCGGCCATCAGTCGCGCGTCGCTGTCGAAGGGCGGCAGGCGCGACAGGTCATGGGTGACCAGCGGCAGCAGGAGCCGGTCAGTGATGAACTGGTGTTCGCCGTCTTCGCTGAACGTGGCGCGCAACGCGTCGTGACGATCGACGACGTCCTGCAACGCCGCTTCGAGGGCCGGCAGGTCGGGCACGCCCCGGAACGTGAGGTGGATCGCTTCGTTGTAGGCCAGCGACGCCTCGGGATCGAGCCGTGACGCCAGCCATACCTCGCGCTGTGCCGCGGTCGTCGGCACCGCCGGCGAGGGCGGCGAGCCGGCGAACGGATCGTAGTCGACCGCCGTGGCGGCGGCCCCTTCGTGCGGTGTCATGCGGTCACCTTCAGGTATTTGCCGGGAGCGTCCGGATGGGGGACGAACCATGCAGGGCGGCCGTCCGGATCCTTGCCCAGCCGCGCGCCGGGCACCGGCGGCCGGGCGACGTCGAGCGGCCGCGCCTCCTGCCGGCGCGGCAGGAAGCCTGCCTCCTGCATCTCGAGCACCGAGTCGCGGAAGGCATCCACGATCGCCTGGATGTCGGTGTCCTGGTGAGCCGTGGTGAAGAAGCACGGGAAGTGGTCGAGGATGTGGATGCCGCGGCTGCGCATCATCGCGAAGAGCCGGTCCTGCATCGGGTGGTCTTCGGTGAACTGGGTCTTCCACACCGAGGCGAAGTGCACGATCTTCATCGGCGCGCCCACGCTGGCGCAGAACGCGTTCAACGTGGTGGCCATGGCCGCCACCCGGGCGTTGAGCGCCTCCTGCAGCGCGGGGCCGTGCGTCGCCAGGTGCGTAAGCACGGCGTGCGCGGCGGCCAACGCCAGTGGATGGCGCACGAACGTGCCGGCGAAGTAGGTCACGCCCACGGTCGGCACCGAATCGTCGCCGAAACGCCAGTCGCCCCCGTCGAGCGCATCCATGAAGCGACGCCGCCCGGCGATGACGCCGATGGGAAAGCCGCCGCCGACCACCTTGCCGTAGGCAGCCATGTCCGCGTCGATGCCGAGCACCGCCTGGGCGCCGCGGGGGTGCGAGCGGAAGCCGGTGACCACCTCGTCGAAGATCAGCAGTGCGCCGGAGGCCTCGGTGACGGCGCGCAGTTCGCGCAGGAATTCGACCGGCGCGAAATCGGGGCGTCGGCTCTGCACCGGCTCGACGAGCACGGCGGCGATCTCGTCGGCGCGCTCGCGGATGATCGCCAGCGACTCGGGCGTGCCGTAGTCGAGTACGAGCACGTGCTCGGCGGTGTTGCGAAGGATACCGGGCGCGGCGGGTACCGAGGTCAGCTTCTTCGTGCCACGGACGATCACCTCGTCGAAGATGCCGTGGTACGCGCCGGTGAAGATCACCAGCGTGTCGCGGCCGGTGACCGTGCGGGCCACGCGCACGCAACCCATCACGGCTTCCGAACCGGTGTTGCACAGGGCCGCGCGATCGAAGCCGGTGAGTTCGCAGATCTGCTTCGCCACCGTGCCGGCGAGCGGGTGTTGCGGTCCGATCTCGTAGCCCGCATCGAGCTGCGCACGCACCGCGTCGAGCACGAAGTCGGGCTGCCAGCCAAACAGGTTCATGCCGAAGCCGTTAAGGGCATCGACGTATTCGTTGCCGTCCAGATCCCAGACCTTGGCCCCTTTGGATCGTTCGACGACGATCGGGTAGACGATTTCCTTCAGCAGGGGACGGAACCCGTTCACCACGCGCGGATCGGCCAGGTGATCGCGATGCTCGCTCGTGTAGGCCTTGGACGCCTTCGTGCGTTCAATGTAGCGACGCATGAAGGCGTCCAGTCGTGCACGCTGCCGCGCCGTCAGTTCCGTCACGCCGCTGTGGATGCGGGCGATGGCGCCGAAGGCTTTCTTGACGTCGTAGCGGGTGTGTTCGAGCGCTTTCGCGTCGTCGTCACGCCCGGGCGACGAAAGAGGCATCGACCGCGTCGCCATGCTGGCGTCGGGCGCCTTTTCTGGCATGGCGGCGTGGCCGGACAGCAAGGCGAGTTGTGCCTGCATCACCTGCATCTGTTGCGCGATGACGTCCTGCACCAGGTTCGCCGACGCGGCGGCGGTGAGCGGCGCGCGGTCGGCGATCGTCGCCACCGGCACCGCGACGGGCGCCGTCGCCTCGGGCGGCAGGAGCCGATCGATATGCGCCGCCAGCGCCGCGAACGACGAACAGCCGTCCATGAGTTCGCGGAAGGTGATCTTCAGCGCATACGTTTTCTGCAGCTGCAGCGCCACCTGGGTCAATGCGAGCGAATCCAGCCCGAGTTCCACGAAGTGTGCGTTCGCGTCGACACCGCCGAGTTCGTTCCCCGACACGTCTTCGAAAAGGGCAAAAAGTTCTTCCGTGAGGCGTTGCGTGCGGGAAGACGCGAGGGCGATGGGCATGGGGGGCTCCGGTACGGCGGGCAGGGCGGGTGGCGCGGACGACGTGTCGAGGGGAAGCGCGGCGGCGATCGCCGTGACCGATGCCGGGATGCGGGCGTCGATCCAGTGCCGCTTGCGCTCGAAGGGATAGGTGGGTAAGCGCACCCGCCGCCGATGACTCCGGTGATCGAGCACGCCGAGGTCGATGTCGACACCGTCGCTCCACAGCGTGCCGACGGCGTCGAGCCAGACGCGCCGTTCGGCGCCCGCATCGGCATCCAGCGAGGCGACGACGAGCCGCCCACGGCTTTGCGCGTGTTGCCGCGCGAGGTGGGTGAGACTGGCCCGCGGCCCGACCTCGACAAACACATGCCGGGTGTTCTCGAGCGCGAAGGACAGGGCGGTCGAAAATCGTACCGTCTGACGTAGCTGGTGCGCCCAATAGTCGGCCGACATCGCCTCGTCGTCGGTGAGCGGGCGGCCGGTCACGGTGGAGATCACCGGGATGGATGGCGCGCGCCGCGCCATCCCGGCGATGTCGGCCAGAAGCGCGCCGACGGCGGGATCCATCATCGACGAGTGAAACGCATGCGAGGTATGCAACGGGCGACAGGCCACGCCGTCGGCTTCCAGGGCGGCCCGGAACCGCGCGATGTCACCGTGGGGGCCGGACACCACGCTCGCGTTCGGTGCGTTTTCGGCGGCCAGGCACAGA
>CAJYHU010000232.1 GCA_913774655.1 uncultured Luteibacter sp.
GCGAAGTCGCGCACCCCGAACGTGTTCTGGGTGGCCACCGAGGGCGGCGTCGACCGCATCGATGTCACCACCGGCCGCATCACCCACGAGTCGGTGAAGCCGGGCGATGCCTCCGACATGCTGGCGCGCAGCTTCGTGGTGGCGGAAGACGCCGCGGGCAAGCTCTGGGTGGGCGCCGACAACGGCCTGTTCATGCGCCGCCCTGGCGGTCACTTCGAGCGGGTGACGTCGGAGGATCCCGCGCTCGACGCGATCCTCCACGACCAGGTCTGGGCGTTGCGCGAGGACGACCGTGGCCGGATGTGGGTGGGCACCGGCCAGTCGGGGGCCATCTACCTCGACGGCCAGGGCAAGGCGCACGCCATCGACGGATTCTCCGGCAAGGGCAGCCTGGCCCGCCGCCGCACCATCCGCGATTTCCACGAGACGCCCCAGGGCGTGCTTTGGGCGGCGACCGACGGCGCGGGCATCATAACCTACGACTTCAACACGGGCCGCCTGCGCACCCTCAGCCATGACGCGGCGATGCCCTCGTCGTTGCCGGGTGACATCACCCGCGACATCTACCAGGACACCACGGGCAATATCTGGGTCGCCACCGAACTGGGCGCCGCGCGCTACGACCCGAACGGCCGCAAGGTGTTTTCGGTGATGCCCTCACCGCTCGAAACGCACACGTTGTCCAACGCCAACGTGCATTCGGTGTTCGTCGACCCGCGCGGCCGGATCTGGCTGGGCCTGGGGATGGGCCGTATCGACGTGCTCGACCTCGCCACCGGCGGCATGCGCCACCTCCAACTGGGCGGCGAGCAAGCCGAACGCGACGTGCAGTCGTTCGTCGTGGCGCCCGACGGCTCGATCTGGGCGGGGGCGCAGGGCATCTCGCGCATCAATCCGGACACGTTAGAGATGCGTAGTTCGCTGATTCCCTCCCTCGACGGGTGCCTGATCCTGTCGATGCAGCGCGATGGCGACGCCATCCTCATCGGTAGCTACGACGGCTTGTTTCGCTACGACACCGTCACGGGTACGCTGGTGCAGATGCGCCACGATGCCGCCGACCCGCGCAGCCTGGTGGGCGATCAGGTGCGCCATATCGTGCGCATGCCGGACGCCTGGTGGTTCGCCACGATCAGCGGCATCAGCATCGCCTACGACGGCGAGAAGGGTTTCGTGAACCTGCGTCACGATCCCGCCGACCCGACGAGCCTGCCGCAGGACTACACCGGCTCGATCGTGTTCGACTCCAAGCATCGCCTGTGGCTGGGGACGTTCGGCGGCATCGCGTACATCGATCAGTTCCATCCGAGGGGGCCGTTCCGCTTCGGCGTGATCGGCGCACGCGAAGGGCTTACCAACACCAAGATCAACGCCTTGCTGGTCGACCACGACGATCGGATCTGGGCGTCGATGGCCAACGGCGTCGCTATGGTCGAGGCCGACAGCCATCGGGTGTTCGACCTGGGCGTGCGCGATGGCCTGCGTATCCCGAGCTATATCCACCGCTCGGCTGCCGAAGCGCCGGGCGGCGAACTGATGTTCGGCGGCCTCGGCGGGCTCACCGTCGTGAGGCCTTACTGGAAGGCGCCCGAGGCCGCGCCAGCCCGGCTGGCCGTGACCCACGTCACCCTCAACGACCGCCCGTCGGCGCTTGAGGATATCCCCGACAACGGCGGCCGCATCCTGCTCGACGACGGTGCGCGCAATCTCCGCGTGGATTTCGCGCTGCTCGACTATCGGGCGCCGTACGAGACCCGCTACGCCTATCGCATGGACGGCGCGGACAATGCCTGGAACGAGGTGGCCCACGGCATTCCGCCAAGCGCCATCTACACCAACCTCGCCAGCGGCACCTACATGCTGCACCTGCGCGCCACGACGCGCGGGCTGGATCCTCGCACCGTCGAATCCACCGTGCGCATCGTGGTCACGCCCCGCTGGTATGAGAGCATGTGGACGCTGTTCGCGGCGGTGCTGTTCGGGGTGGTGGCGTTTTTTGGACTGGTCTACCTGCGCACGCTCTACCTGCGCCGCCGCGCCCAACTGCTGCAGACCCAGGTCGATGCGCGCACGCGTGACCTTAAGGCGGCCAACGAGCGCCTGGCGCACCTGGCCGGTACCGACGAGCTCACCGGCTCGCTCAACCGCCGCCGTTTCCTCGAGCAGGCCGAACGGGTGCGCCAGGGGGCGGCCAGCGACGGCATCCCGTTCAGCATCGTCTTGCTGGACATTGACGACTTCAAGGTGGTGAACGACACCTTCGGCCACCTGGCCGGCGATACCGTGATCCGCGAAACGATGCGGGTGATTTCGTCGATGTGCCGCGCGGACGATCTGGCCGGACGCTTCGGCGGCGAGGAGTTCATCCTTTGCCTTCCCGGGGCGCTGGGCGAGCATGCGATGGACATTACCGAGCGCGTACGGCATGCGCTCGGCGCCCTCGTGATCGTGCACGGCGATTACCGCATCCGCATCACCGTGAGCGCCGGCGTGGCCGTATGGCGCTCGCCGGAATCGCTCAACTCGTTACTAGGCCGCGCCGACGAAGCGCTGTACCAGGCCAAGAACGACGGCCGCAACTGCAGTCGCTTCGCCGGGCTCTGAGCCGCGTCAGTCGCGGAAATTCTCGAACTGCAGCGGTACCTCGACGTCGGCCTTGCGCAGCAGGGCGATCGCCGTCTGGAGGTCGTCGCGCTTCTTGCCGGTGACGCGCACCTTTTCACCATTGATCTGCGCCTCGACCTTGAGCTTGGCGTCCTTGATCCTGGCGATGATCTTCTTCGCCGCCGCCTGTTCGATGCCCTGCTTGACGGTGATCTTCTGCCGGGCTTCGGCGAGGTTGGTCTCGACCTTGCCTTCGTCGAGCGCGCGCAGGTCGATCTGGCGGGCGGCGAGGCGGGCGCGCAGGATCGGCAGCATCTGGGTGAGGTGGAACTCGTTTTCGCCCTTGAGGGTGATGACGCTGTCGTCCAGTTCGAACGTCGCGCCGGTACCCTTGAGGTCGAAGCGATTGGAGACTTCGCGGTTGGCCTGGTCCACCGCGTTGGTGAGTTCGTGCTTGTCGACTTCCGAGACGATGTCGAAGGAGGGCATGGGCGGGATTCCTCGTGAGCCGGTCGGGCCGACAAGTCTACGCGACGGCGGTACCATGTGCGTTTGCACGGTCAAGAAGTCTCCATGGAATACGACGTCCTGGTCATCGGCGCGGGTGCGGCAGGCCTGATGACGGCCATCGTGGCGGGCCGGCGCGGCCGCCGGGTGCTCGTGCTCGACCACGCCAACAAGGCCGGCAAGAAGATCCTGATGTCGGGCGGCGGGCGCTGCAATTTCACCAACACGAACACCACGCCGGCCAATTTCCTTTCCGCCAACCCGCATTTCTGCAAGTCGGCGTTGGCGCGCTATACGCCCTGGGACTTCATCGCGATGGTCGACCGCCATCGCATCGCCTGGCACGAGAAATCGCCGGGCCAGCTGTTCTGCGACGAATCCTCCAAGCTCATCGTGCGCATGCTGCTGGCCGAAGGCGCCGACGCGGGCGCGCGGGTGGAGACCGGCGTCGCCGTGCATCGCTTGCGCGCCGTCGACGGCGGGTTCGCCGTCGAAACGGCCCTGGGCGCGGTGCGTGCGGCGTCCGTGGTGGTCGCCACGGGCGGCCTGTCGATTCCCAGCCTCGGTGCCACCGGGTTCGGC
>CAJYHU010000233.1 GCA_913774655.1 uncultured Luteibacter sp.
CGTGCGCGGCGCGGATGCGCGCCGCGCACGTCCTTGTCGCGGGCATCGGCGGCGTGGGGTCGTGGGCCGTCGAGGCGCTGGCCCGCAGCGGCGTCGGCGCCCTCACACAGCTCCACCTCGACCACATCGCCGAGTCGAACATCAACCGCCAGATCCATGCGCTCGACAGCACTGTCGGGCAGGCCAAGGTCGAAGCCATGCGCGAGCGTGTGCTGCACATCAATCCGGACTGCCGCGTGCTCGCCCTGGACGAGTTCGTCGAACCCGGCAACTGGGAGGCCCTGCGTGCATCGGCCGAACGTACCGCGGGGCCTGTCGACGCTGTCATCGACGCCTGCGACCAGATGGCGGCCAAGGTGGCCATGGCCGCCTGGGCCCGGACCCAACGCGCCGCCGAATTCATCACCGTCGGCGCAGCGGGCGGCAAGCGCTTCGCGCACCGCGTCGAGATCGACGACGTCGCTCTGGCCACGCACGATCCGCTCCTGGCACAGTTGCGCCAGCGGTTGCGCAAGCACCATGGCGCGCCGAAGGACGGTCGCAAGGTGGGCGTTGCCGGCGTGTTCAGCCGCGAGAGCGTGGCGCCGCCCGACGCCTCGTGTGCCCTCGACGGCGATGGCGATGGGTCGCTCAACTGTCATGGTTATGGCTCCGTCGTCAGTGTCACCGCCACCTTCGGGCAGTGCGCTGCGGGGTGGGTCCTCGACCGTCTGGCGAGAGGAAGCTGACGCTATAATCATTGGCTTTGCCGCACAGGCAGAAGCGTAGAAAAAAATCGCGGTTGCTCACACAGCGCGATCGCCAGACATCCGGGGGACGTTAGCTCAGTTGGTAGAGCAGCGGACTTTTAATCCGTTGGTCGCGTGTTCGAGTCACGCACGTCCTACCACCCCGAAAAGCGCGCCGTCATTGACGAGCGCGCTTTTTTTTGCGGTTCCGAAGACGTCGATCCACGCGTTCAGAAAAGGCCCGGCTGCCGAGGGCGTTCGGGCGGCGGCGGGCCATCGCCTCGAGACCGTTGCGCGCGCGGCGGCATCGGTGCCGCCTCGGTTTCGAGTGTCCCCATCCATGGCTTGAAATAGCCGGGCGCCTCCTCGTTCGCGCAGGTGAGCCAGTCGTCATAGTGGTCGGGGTCGAGGATCACGACCATGCGCTTTTCGTCGTCGACCCGATGAAAGCGCTGCATCACCGGGTGGCCCTGGGCGTTCACGGTCAGCATGGCGAAGCTGAAATGCTCCAGTCCGTCGGCCGGGTCGCGCCATGACGTCCAGATCCCTGCAATGCCCATGGGCACCATGCCCGGCAGATGAATGCGCCAGCGCACGGCCTTTCCGGTTTCGTAGCTGGGTTCGAAGATCGCCTCCGCCGGGATCACGCAGCGCTGGCCGCGTCTCCATGCATCGCGAAAGCTCGGGAGGGATGCGACGGTTTCGGATCGCGCGTTGTACGTGCGTCGGCCGAAGCTCAGCTCCTTGGCGAAATGCGGCACCAGTCCGAAATGGCCTTCCATGGCCTGGCGGCTGCCCCGCTCGGACAGCCGGATGAATGGCGCCAGGCCGGTCGGAAACGTGATGATCGACGGCGAGTCGTCGCGCACGACGCCGAAGAAGGCGAGCATGCGGTCGGCGCGGGTGACGGCTTCGTAATTGCTGCACATCGGGCCAGCATAGCGAAGGGATCGACGCGGCCCTCGACATGGCCCGACGCGGCCACGCGGGCACAGCTTCGGCGGCTAGGCGCTGCCGCCTTCGCGGGCCAGGAATTCTGCGATCCAGGCCCGTGCCTTGTCCGCAAGGTCGGTCTGCACCTGTTCTGCGGCCTTGTCGCCAGCCGCGGTGGATACGCGGCACATGGGGATGCCTCGGCGCTCGACCACGGCAATGTGCTGCGAGCCGTCGCGCAGCATCGTCATCGTCCAATCCTCGGGCGCCAGGGGTTGTTGATGCGGCGCGCCTGCTCTGTCCAGTCTCATGGGGTGGTCCTCGCCGCCGGAGCATACGGCCGACTTCCGAGGACGTGTTTGGACCCTCCGGTCTTCAAACAGCCGCTCAGGTCATTGCGGCGTGGCCTGCGCGCAATCCCATGCGCAGGCGCTTGCGGAAGGCCAGATAGGCCGCGATCAGCGCCGAGTCCCGGGTCGCATAGCACTCGTCGTCGCCGGGCAGTTCCGCATAGCGGCTCGACGCCTCGCTGCTGGCCAGGTAAACCCAGCAGTACTCGCCGGCACCGATGGGGTGCACCGCAATGCCGGTGACGATGTAGTTGCTCATGCGTGCCCCGCAGCGTAGGAGAGGTCGGTGGGGGGGGATGCGGTGGCCATGCGGCATTCTCCTTGGCGCCGTCACTCGGGCCGCAGGAAATGTTGCACATATCGGACCGTGGGACGTGCCATCCGCAAGATCGTGGCAAAACCTGCGAATAAATTAACATTCGATTAAGAAGTGTTTCTGGTCGAGCGTGCGTCCTACGTCGGCTGCGCCTGTTTGGAGCGAGTTTTCCTTCGTGGGCACAACAACACGGGGGACGACATGGAACGCACGCATCCGTTGGGCGACGAGTTCGCCCG
>CAJYHU010000234.1 GCA_913774655.1 uncultured Luteibacter sp.
CCGCCCGCATTCGGCCCTCGGCAACGCCACGCCAGCGCAGTTCGCCGAGGCCTTTCGGGCCGACCCAAACACGCCGATTTTTCCACTTTAAGGCGGCTCAAGTTTTGGGAGGTGGTCAGTTATGACCCGGCAGGACGCCTGCTTCATCTCACCTATCAGAACGCCCAGGGTCAAATAGTGGCTGATAGTCGCTACATGTACGACGCCACCGGCCGGCGGATAGCAGCCAACGGACCCGCTGCCTCCGCTGCTCCTCTGCCAAATGCCGTTGTGATGTCGTTCGACAAAGCCGATCGACTCACAGCTGTGAACGGAGACGCTTATACATATGACGCGAACGGCAACCTCGTATCCGACGGATCGCGGACATACGTCTGGGACGCACGCGAGCGTCTGGTACAGGTAAAGCAAGGCGACAGTACGCTTTTGGATGTTGCCTACGATCCCTTGGGACGCCGCTCCTCGAAATCCACAGAGGAAGGCAACACGACGACGTATTTGTACGATGGTCTAGACATGATTGGTCGTTCGGGGCCAAATAGGTCGGAGTTCATGATCAACGGTCTTGGTCTCGACGAGCATTTGGCCTCTTTTGATGCGGATCGCGAACGCTATTTTTCTGCGGATGGTACCAACAGCACGGTGGCGCTCACGGACGTGAGCGGCCAGCTGACGTCGACCTACGCGTATGATCCCTATGGCGTGGTGCAGACTACCGGCGAAGATGCGGAGAGCCTCCTCTTTACTGGGCGGGAGAGGGATCTAGTTGATTTGTATTTCTATCGAGCAAGATATTACTTGCCAGCATCAGGTAGGTTCATGAGCAGCGATCCCTTAGAGTTCGCTGCGGGTCAAACAAACTTCTATAGCTATGTCGCCGGTGATCCGACTAACAGACGTGACCCTCTAGGACTTTGGTCTTGGTCTTTTGAAGCCTATTTGGGCTTTGGTGGCGCGGTGGTCATAGGACAAGATCCGAAAACGGGCGACTGGTTCTATGGAGGACGCCTCGGGGTCGGCGCATCAATTGGCGGGAGCTTGGATCCCAAAGGGAAGCGGCCAGGTGCCGGACAAGATGGCAGCGATTGCGGTCACGGCACGACATTGGGTGTATTTAACCAGCTGAATGCTTCCGCCGGCGTGTACGGAGGAAATATCGTCGCAGCCGACGCGGGACTTAGGTTGGATGGTTCAGGTCAAGGATATATCGATTCCATGGCACCCTCGGACAACCTTCAGCTGAATCGATGGGGATTTGGAATTGGGGTTTCTACTGGAGTCGAAATCATTGGTCACTAAAATGCGAAAGATGGTCGATAACTTTCTAAAAATGCCAGGGGCGCTGCGGTTCCTTACTGCAATGGCTCTGCTTTATTTACTATTTATTTTAATGTCTGTTGTTCCAGGTACCGTGAACGTTCATGGAAAAGCTGTGAACACAACGGTTTGGTGGGATAATGGTAGCGGCTACATTCTAATTTTTTCATCCCTTCCACTAATTGTTTCAGGACTTATGCTTCTGATGCAGTCTAGGCATGCGAGACCCACTTATATCATTGGGTGGCTTCTTGTCGACTCGGCGGCGTTTTGGATATCCAACATCAACGGCGTGCCCTTGTCGACAGAAGACGCTCGTATATATGGACTGCTTTGCATAGCGTCAATCGTCGCTTTTGCAATGTATCTATATTTAAGTCATGCCGTTAAAAACTATTTGAATGCGTCTACTTAAGCACGCAAACTGTGAATAGCAACATTTCCGCGCCGTGGATAGCTTCACCGGTGACGTAAGTCCATGCACAAATGAAACGAGATTGCATCGTGGGCACTAGCTGGACTCAGCTCTGCCGAGGGGTATAAGCGATACGACCGATCACGGAAATTTCTTGCACAGGACTATTGACCTGCTCCCACTGAGCCGTACCAAATGAAGCTATAAAGTCCGTCAACCTGACCCACCCCCGAAAACCGGGCCATCAACTGGTAGAGATTCCGACCTTCTTCGGCACCTGGAAATTCGCTTGGGCCCCGTGTTCTTGGGCGAATTCCGCAGGGGTTTTCCACGCCAGTGCAGTGTGGGGGCGCTCCTCGTTATAAAAGCGCCGCCACGCTTCGATTTTGCTCCTCGCATCTGTGAGCGACAAGAACAAGTGCTCGTTCAGACACTCCTGGCGCAGCCGGCCATTGAAGCTTTCCGCCAGCGCGTTATCGGTCGGCGTGCCGCGCCGGGAAAAGTCCAGTTCCACACCGTTCTCATAGGCCCAACGGTCCATCACTTTGCCGGCAAACTCGCTGCCGTAGTACCTTCCGAAGCGTAATTTAGTGGGCAGCCACCGTCGACGAGAGCATCCTGAATGTTCTCACACACGACAGGAGTTGCGACGATGGCTACCCGTCTCGATGCTACGCCCATTGCCACTTGGGTGGCGATCGATATCGCTAAGCACCATCATGCCGTCTTGATTGAGACGCCGGATGGAAAGCACCGCCGATTCCGACTAGCGAGCACCCTAGAAGATTATCAGCGCTTGATTGCATATCTTCAGGCCGCGCCTCAGCCTGTGCGAATTGCCATGGAACCTACCGGCGACTACCACCGAACGCTGGCACATCGACTACTCTCTCATGGCCTGGAGGTTTGTCTCGTCTCGTCCTTGGCCGGCGCTCGGTTTCGTGAAGCTATGTACAACTCCTGGGACAAGAACGATCCCAAGGACACCAGCGTGATACTCGCGCTTCTGAAGCAGGGTGTGACGCAACGATATGTGGATCCGCTGATCGCTGGGCATCACGGGCTTCAGGAGCTATCAAAAACACATTTTCAGATCAGCTTGGCAAGAACTCGCCTGCAGCACAGTCTCATGACGCATTACTTGCCCTTGTACTTTCCTGAGATTGAGCGATTCTTTTCCAGTAGTCACGCTGACTGCTTCGCGCGCTTTCTGCAGCTATTTCGTCCATCCCGCCGAACTTGGTGCGCCAGCGAAAGAACGTTTGCTCGCTGATGTTGTGGCGCTTACACAGGGCCTTGACCGGCATGGCGCCGCTCTCCGCCTCGCGCAGGATCGTGATGATCTGTTCTTCGGTATACCGCTTCTTCATGAGTTCTCCTTGCTGCTTCAGGGTAGAGAACTCACCTTCCAATTGGCTACACGTTTTGTCTCAGGTCAGCGACATCTTACGCATGCGCAGCGTTCGCACTGAAACACCCCTGTCATCCAGCCGACCTACGGTGATTCGCTCGACAGCCAATCGACGATGCTTCCCATGGATACTTCCCGACGCCATTTCCTGAGCGTCGCCGGCGGACTGGTCGGTGCATCCGTTCTCATCGACACCTCGCGCGTGGCCCGCGCCATGGACATGCCGATGACCATGCCCATGCCACAACGCATGACCATGCCTGGCCTCGCTGCGCCGAACGTGCCGTTGGTGAATCCGTTGACGCTGGCGCGGTTCGTCGACGCGCTGCCCGTGCCGCCGATCGCCTTGCCGACCGGCAAGCGTGCCCATCCCGCGTTCGGTGCCCGGCAGCTTCCCGTTTACCGCATGCCCATGCGCGCCTTCAGCGCCAAGGTGCACCGCGATCTGCCGCCGACGCCGCAATGGGGTTATGCCGGCTCCACACCGGGCCCCACGATCGTGACGCGGCGAGGCGAGCCGGTATTGGTGGACTGGGTCAACGAACTCCCGACGCGCCATTTCCTGCCGATCGACCACGGTATCCACGGCGCGGAGAAGTCCAAACCCGAGGTCCGCACCGTCACGCACGTGCATGGCGCGCGGGTGTCCGCACCCAACGATGGTTGGCCGGAAGACTGGTACGTGCCGGGCAAATCGGCCACCGCCCTTTACCCGGGTGACCAGGACGCCACCACGTTGTGGTATCACGACCACGCCATGGGCATCACGCGGTTGAACATCTACGCGGGCCTGTTCGGTAGCTTTCTTGTGCACGATGACGACGAGCAAGCCCTCGGGTTACCCTCGGGCGAGTTCGACATCCCCCTGACGCTCTATGACCGCCTGCTCGCCAAGAGCGGTAAGCTCTACTACCCGGTGTCGGACGATCCTAAAGCGCCCTGGGTGTCCGAATGCCACGGCGACGCGGTGCTATGCAACGGCAAGCTGTATCCCTATCTCGACGTGGAACCGCGGCGCTACCGCTTTCGGCTGATCAACGTCGCAAACACCAGCTTCTTCCACCTGTCGCTGTCCCACGGCAAGCCGTTCCGTCAGATCGGTAGCGACCAGGGCCTGCTGGCCGCGCCCGTCGATCGCCTGGGCATCGAACTGTATCCCGCCGAACGCGCCGACGTGATCGTCGACTTCAGCGCGTATGCGGGGCAGTCAGTGCAGCTACGCCACCAGGCGGAGGGTATCGTCGAGTTCCGCGTTCGCGCCAAGGGTCGCCGCGACACGTCGGTGGTGCCGGCCACGTTACGTCCGGTGCCACGCATCGATCCCTCCACCGCGGTGCAGGATCGCGTGCTCGCCCTGGGCGAACAGGACGACTCCGGTGGCAATCCGATGACGATGCTGCTCGATGGAAAGATGTGGAGCGATCCCATCAGCGAGAAGCCCAGGAAGGGCACCGTCGAAACGTGGACGTTCGTCAACGTGACGGGCGATGCGCATCCGATCCACTTGCACCTGGTGCGCTTCCAGGTGGTAGAACGCCGTCCATTCGATCTCTTCGCATGGAATGCCCACAAGGAACTGAAGTTCACCGGGCCGTCGATACCTCCGCCGGCGCACGAAGCCGGATGGAAAGACACCGTGCGATGCGATCCTGGCATGGTCACCCGCATCGTCGCGCACTTCGACGGCGAGCCTGGCAAATACGTCTGGCATTGCCATTACCTCGAACATGAGGACAACGAGATGATGCGTCCTTACGAACTGGTGTGAGTCAGTATCGCGATTTCGTCGCGGCGCGCGCCATCGTTCGAAATATCTTGCGTTGACACGTGAGCGTCATCACGACCTCGCGCATTGTCGCGCGCGTGCCAACGATCGGTCACATGCGAAGACGATGCTCACGACCGTCGACGGGCCCCATAACCTCGGTCGACACCAATCAGGGGGACGACTTCAGGTAGGGAGAGATTCACCATGGCTACATGGTTGCAACGCATGCGGCTCATGCCGTTGTTGATGGGCACGCTGTCGGTCGGCGTCGCCGGCATCGTCGGCGCCCAGGACGCCACGCCACCGGACCACGACGCGCCGTTCCGCCAGAATGTACCGGTCGCGCCGTTCAAGAACCCGGTAGGTCTTCCCGGTGGTGTGGTCTTGATGCACAAGTCGCCCCACGGCGAGGACAACAGCGATCGAACGGCCACCCCGATCAAGCACGTGATCTTGCTGATCGGCGAAAACCGCACGTTCGATCACGTGTATGGCACGTACACGCCGCCTAAGGGACAGTCGGTGGATAACCTGCTGTCGAAAGGCATTGTCCGTGCCGACGGCACGCCCGGTCCGAACGTGGATCGTGCCGCGCAGTTCATGGCCTCGAGCACCGGTGCGTACGACATGTCCCCGAGGAAGGTCGGCAAGTACAAGACACTTCCGCAGATGAATACCGGTGGCGCGCCGACGGCGGCACCGTTTGCGTCCGCGACGCAGGCGCAGGCCATCGAGCCGGCCCTTCCCGATGGCACCTACGACATGCTCGCCAGCGGCGGTACGGGCCTGCCTACGCACGTGGTGGATACCCGGTTTCCGGCCAGGCTTCCCAACGCACCGGTCGACATGCACGCGTCGATCAGTTACGACGCCTACGCCAATAGCCCGGTGCACCGCTTCTTCCAGATGTGGCAGCAGCTCGACTGCAGCGCCCGGCACGCCACGGCCAGCAATCCCAGCGGTTGTCTCAACGACCTGTTCCCCTGGGTGGAAACCACCATCGGCGCGGGCACCAACGGCAAGCGGCTGCCGGCGAACTTCACCGACCAGAGCACCGGTGAAGGCGCCACCGCCATGCAGTTCCTGAATATGGCCCAGGGCGATGCGCCCTACTTCAAGGAACTGGCCCAGACGTACGCGCTGAGCGACAACTTCCACCAGTCGGTCATGGGTGGCACGGGCGCCAACCACATCATGCTGGGCTACGGCACCCTGATCTACTACGCCGATGCCAACGGCAAGCCGGCGACCCCGCCGGAAAACCAGATCGAAAACCCGGACACGCAGTTCGGCACCGACAACTGGTGGAAGCAGGACGGCTACGCCGGCGGTTCGTACGTCAACTGCTCCGACGAAAGCCAGCCGGGCGTGAAAGAGATCAGGAACTACCTGCGCTCGCTCCCGTACGAAACGTTCAAGGGCACCGACTGCAAACCGAAGGCCTACTACCTGGTGAACAACTACAACCCGGGCTACCTGGGTGACGGTACGCCGGCACCGCTGGGCGACGATCAGTTCACTATCCCGCCGACCATGCAGGAGAACCTGGCGCTGCTGCTGGAGAAGCACCATGTGTCATGGAAGTACTACGGTGAGGGCTTCGCGCAAGGCAAGGAAGACGGCGAGGGCGGCACGTTCTGCAACATCTGCAATCCGTTCCTGTATTCCACGCAGGTCATGACCAACCCGGAACTGCGCGCGAAGAACCAGGACCTCAACGACCTCTACACCGACATCCAGAACGACACGCTGCCGGCCGTGTCCATCGCCAAGCCGGATGGCATCCTCGATGGTCATCCCGCTTCGTCCAAGCTGGACCTGTTCGAAGGCTACGTGCGCAAGATCGTCGAGATGGCCAAGGCCAATCCCAAGGTGTGGGACGACACCGTGATCATGGTGACCTTCGATGAAGGCGGTGGCTACTACGACTCGGGCTACATCCAGCCGATCGACTTCTTCGGTGACGGCACGCGCATCCCGCTTTTGGTGGTGTCGAAGTACTCCACCGGCGGCCGGGTCGTGCACACGTACTACGACCATGTTTCGTTCGACAAATTCGTCGAAGCCAACTGGAAGCTGAGGGACCAGATCTCCAACCGTAGCCGCGACAACCTGCCCAACCCGGTGTCGTTCAGGGAGAACCCGTACGTGCCGGTGAATGCCCCGGCCATCGGCAACCTCATGGACATGTTCAACTTCGGGCGCAAGGATGTCTACGACGCCAGCGCCATCGCCGACTGATCCTTACGATAGCGCCAGATACCGGCCTTGCCCGCGAAAGCGGGCAGGGCTTTCGGTCTGGCAAGGAGTCGAATGATGATGAATGGTTTGCGTTACCGCCGGTGGGTCGCCGCCGTTGTGTGTCTTGTCGCCACCACGATGGTGAGACCCGTGCACGCCGATGCGGGCGATTTCGGTGCCATGCCGGGGCTGTGGAAGATCCAGGTGCGGCATGTGGAAAACGGCAAGGCCGGTGCGCCGACGGTGACATGGCATTGCGTGGACGAAGGCGCCGACCCCTGGACGACGTTCGCTGCGTGGACCCCGGCGCAAGGCGAGTGCACCACGACGGATCCCCAACGCCGCACGACATCGCTCACGTGGAAGCTCACCTGCAAGGGATCACCGGCGGCGTCCGCGCATGTCGACTTCGACAGCGCCAAGCACTACACCGGTAGCGTTTCAGTGGCAGGCCACGGCGAGGTGATCCAGGTCGAGGGGGATCGTTACGCGGCGTGTACCAGTCCGGAGGATTGATGCGGTGGTCGGCGATGACGTCAGTGGGCTCGACGGCGACCGCTTGCACACTTTCGCCGTTCGACAGAAGTTGAAGGGCGAGATCACGTGAAGTTGCTGCGCCATGGTCCGAAGGCCATGTCAATGTCGTTCCGAAGTACGCTGCTCATGCGTCGCTCGCGCATGCCTGTCCGCGTGGCCCACTCGCTTTTGGAGCTCCTATCGGCGTGTGGACCCAACAGGTATGACGCGACGCATCGCAATCCAGGGATGCGGGGTAAAGGTGATCTCCATGCGGCGTGCCGTCGCTCAAGATGACGAACGTGCCAGGAAGAGTGATCTGGAAAACGGCGTCAGGCTCGGCACAATACGCTTGCAGACTGCCGAACTCCCTACCGCGCCGCGAACAGCGACCGATGAATCTGCGCGCCCGCCCACGCGCCGCTCGCCACGGCCAGCGATACCGAATGGGGCGCTTTCGACAGGTCGCCGCATGCGAAGACACCGGGCACAGACGTGCGCTGCTCGGCGTCCACGCGCACCTGGCTCCCCATGGGCGTCTCCTCCAGCTCACAACCGAGCGCCTCCGCCAGGGGGCTCGACGGTGCGCAGCGCGCAGCGACGAAAAGTCCCGCGAAGTGGTGGGACCGTCCATCGGCGGTTCGCACATCCGCGTGCCCCACCAACGTATCGATGGGCGATGCTTCAATCGATACGCCGAGTCGCAACAGGTCGTCCCGCTGCTCCGGCGACAGCGTCACGGCATCGTTGACGAACAATGTCACCTCACCCCACTCGGTGAGGAAGCTGGCCTGGTGAATCGAGTTCGGGCCGGTCCCGAGGATGCCGATCCGGCCTTTTCCGAGTTCGTAGCCGTGGCAGTAGGGGCAGTGGAAAATGGCCTTGCCCCAGCGTTCGGCCAGGCCGGGGATGGCGGGCAGTTGATCGGCTACGCCCGTGGCCAGGAGGATGCGTCGCGCGTGGTGGGTTTCGCCGTGCGCAAGGGTGACGGTGAAGTCATCCGGTCCACCGGATATCGCCTCGACGCGTGCGTCCAGCCATTGCACGGTGGGATACGCCAGCAACTGCTCGCGCGCGATGGCGGCGATCGCCGATGCGTCGGCGCCGTCCTGGGTGAGGAAGCCATGCGAGTGGCTGGCGAAACGGTTGCGTCGCTCACCCGCATCGACGATCAGGACGGACTTACGGGCGCGCACCAACTGCAGGGCTGCGGCCATGCCGGCGTAGCTTCCGCCGACAACACTAACGTCATAGCGCATGGTTATCTCCTGATACGACGTACCGCCGCGTGGCGGCGGGCGAAATCCGCAGCCAGATCGGCGAGGGTGATCTCCGAAAAGCGTTGCAGCAGAAGCGCCTCGGCGTCGGCCAGCGTGCGCTCGAGGGCGGCGTTGACGGCTTGTTCCACCAGGCACTGCGGTGCCTCGTCGCGGTGTCCGATCGCGAACATCGCGGGCTCGCCCAGGGCGTCGTGAAGCTGCCGCAGGGTGACGGCGTGCAGATCTGCCTGGATGCGCCATCCGCCGGCATGGCCGCGTTCGGACGCGACGATGCCGGCCTCGCGGAGATAGCCCATCGTTCGCCGCACCACGACGGGGTGCGTGCCGAGGCATTGGGCCAAGGCGTCGGACGTCATCGGGCCGTCGTGCTCGGCCATGTGCAGCAAGGCATGCAGGACGGAAGACAGGCGGCTGTCGTGCTTCATGTAACTTACAATGTTACGAAATCGAGCGTGTGTCAACTCCCGGCAGCGTAAACGGGCGCAGCGGATGAACCCGGCTTCGCCCGTGGTGTGCGACGTGAGCGGCGTGTTGCGGACAGGGCTGCCGTCTACATCAGCTCATGGGAAACCAGCTCACCCAGTCGTTTGAACCACGCGGCGCGTTGCGCGTCGGTCGACGTGGTGTCGCGCAGGAAGGCGCCGACGACCGCGTGCCGGCCGTTGGGGGCGGTGATGATCGCCATGTCGTTCCAGGCGGCGATGCGCTTGCCGTTGCTCGCACCGGTGCCGGTCTTGTCGGCGATGGTGAAGTCCTTCGGCACCCCCGCGCGAATACGGTTGGGGATGACCTGGGCCTGCATCAGGGAGAGCAGGTACCGCGTCGACACGGGCGACAGCAGCTGGCCCGCCTGGAGCTTGTCGAGGAAGCGCGCTGCGCCAGCGAGCGTCGTGGTGTTCTCCTGCATGGCGATCGCGGCCTCGTAGCCTGCGCGCCGACGCGCATCCCTGGCCGCTGCCGTCTCGTTCGCCGGTTCGGTCGTGCCATCGGCCAGACCGTCGAAGACACGGCCTACGCCCCGCTCGTCCATGTCGATGCGCATGCCTTCGACGCCCTTGCTCTTGAGGTAATCGGTGACCACCGGGCCGCCACCGATCAGGCGGATCAAGGCGTCCACGGCGGTGTTGTCGCTCTGCGTCACCGCCGCGGTCAGCAGTTCGCTCACCGTGACATCCGCCGCGCCTTTCGCGATGCGGGCACCGACCGACGGCACGGCGGAGCCGGGGGTCACGTCGGCCGGTGTCAGGTGCACCGTGCGATCGAGTGTCAGCTTGCCCGCATCGACGAGGTTGAGCACGGCCGCCGCGACCGGCGCCTTGAACGTGCTCATCATCATATAGGGGCGGTCGTCGTTGACCCGGGCGGTGACGCCGTTGTCGAGCTCGACGACGATGCCGAACCGGGCTGGCCGGGCCTCGTCGGCGAGCTTTTGCAGCGACGCCTGCAAGGCCTCGGGATGCTCCGCGGCAACGACCGTGGTGGATGCGAAGGCCAGGGACAGGGCGAGCAGGGGATACTTGAGCATGGGGAGAACCTCGGGGGAGTCGGCCGTCATCCTGTACCACGGTTCGGCGTTTTTCGTGGCGAGGGAGGGGACGGAGCGAAGGCGTGACTTTCGTCGCTTGCCCGTGCCGGTCGTCTCGACGAGCATCGGGCACGACACGTGAGGGGAAAGGTATGAAACCGCTGCTGGCTGCCCTGTTGCTGCTCATCGTGCCTGCCGCTTCGGCACAGGACTGGGCGACCAGCGTGCGCACGGACGCCCGGGCCATGCATGATGACATCGCCCGCAACCATCCCGGCCCCTTCGATCCCGAGAATCGTGGCTTTGCGGCCAGGAACGACCGGGGCCTGGCGCTGGCGGTACCGATGAAGGTCTACCGGGGGCGCCGACTTGGCAGCAACGTTCCCCTGGTGCCACGCGACGCTTACCCGGGCGACCTCACCGATACCGCCGCGCTGGAACGCTGGATCGCGGGCCTGCGCTAAGTTGCCCTCGCGCGCGCGTCAGGCGCCGAGGTAGAGCGCCTCCACGTTGAACCCGTCCGGATCCAGCACGAAGGCGGCGTAGTAATTCGCCTGGTCGTGCGAGCGGATGCCCGGCGGCCCGTTGTCCCGACCGCCGGCTGCCAATGCCGCCTGGTGGAACGCGTTGACCGCCTCGCGGCTGTCGGCCTGGATGGCGACGTGCCCGTCGCCGGGGGTGCCTTGGTCGTGGATCCACAGGCTCGGGTAGCCGTCGCGGCCGAAACCGTGGCGCGTGCGCCCGTTGGCGTCGCGGCTGATGACGAGCGTGACTCCCAGCGGGGCAAGGGCCTGTTCGTAGAACCGACGGGAGGCTTCCGCATCCGTCACGGCGAATTCGATGTGGTCGATCAACGGCATCGCGAGCTCCTCGGGGTGTTGGGCGTCGGTGGGCAATGTCGCACGGAATGTGCGGTGCCGGGGGTGGGTTTTCCAGTGAGGCATCGCATCGGCGGGCCGGGCTGTCGAGGGAGGCGGACCGCCGCGAGTGTCGGCAACCGGGGAGTGCTCGCGACTGCGGTGCAACATTCGGCGCACGACGACGCTGACGTTTTTGGCACGGTAACCCCTGCATTCATGACACCGAGCCGCCACGCCGGTGCCGTGTTGCGCCGCGGCTTGCAGGGAAGCGCGTGAGTATTATCTTAAAATACTACAAATAGGGGGAACGGCAGCCGGCGTGTCCTGGGGAAGGGCGGCCCGCTCGCCGCAGGGTTTGCATGTCGATGTGAGCGATTCCATTCGAGGGGAGGTAGTCATGCAGCTTACGAAGATGGCGTTCGCCGTTCGCGCGGCGCTGGTAGCCACGGGTATGGTCGGCCTGCTGGGGCACGTCGGACCGGTGCGGGCCCAGGCAGCCACGACGGCACCCGCCGCGAGTTCGACGAGCGCCACGCCGTCCACTCCCGCGCCGCAGGATCCACAGGCGAAGGCCGGCGACAAGAAGGTGACCGAACTGGGCGCGGTCGCCGTCACCGGCCAGCTGGCGGCGTTGCAGCGCGCGCAGGAGATCAAGCGCGACTCGGTCAACGTGGTCGACTCGATCTCCGCCGAAGAGACGGGCAAGTTTCCCGATCCCAACGTGGCCGACGCCCTGCAACGCGTACCCGGCGTGTCGGTGAACCGCAGCGGCGGTGAGTCGAGCCAGATTGCCGTGCGTGGCTTTGGCCCGGAATTCGTCGCCGTCACGGTCAACAACCGTCAGATGGCCACGGCCTCCGGTTCGCGTGCCTTCAACTTCGACGTGCTGCCCTCCGAAATCATCAGCGTGGCGCAGGTCAACAAGACCTCGTCGGCCGACATTCCCGAAGTGGACATCGGCGGCGTGGTCAACATCCAGACGGCGCGCCCGCTCGACTTCACCGGTATCCACGGTGCCTGGAGCGCGGCCGGCGTCAACAGCAACATCGACGGCGACTGGAAAGGCAAGACCACGCCCAAGGCCTCGGGCGTCTTCGGCTGGACCAACAACGACCATACCTTCGGTTACATGGTTTCGGCCACGTATTACAAGCGCAAGGACACCCAGCTCAATACCCAGGCGAACTCGTGGTACGCCGACCAGAACATTTCGCAGTCCGCCGGTCTGAACGATCCCCGGTACGAACACGTCGCCGTTCCCGAGACCTTGCAGAGCAACTACATCGACGAGACCCGCACCCGCAAGGGCGTCAGCGGCGCGATCGACTGGAAGCCGATCGACCGCCTGACCGTGCAGCTGGATACGCTCTATTCGAGCTACAAGGTCGACAACCTCCAGCGCGCGTTCGGCGAGTACGGCAATACGAACGACATCCAGTCGCTCACGACCGACGCCAACAACACGGTCACCAGCTTCACGCGCAAGGCGCGCAGCAACTCGACGATGGCGAACGACTACATCCTGTCGTCGAGCCCGAGTTACGAAAAGAGTTACCAGAACGGCTTGAATCTCGGCTTCGACGTCGACCCGAACACCAAGATCAGTCTCGACATCTCCGACTCCAAGGCGTGGAACAAGGTCAGCCCCGATGGCTACTTCCTCGTGATGGGCGCAAAGAACTTCGGCGTCAACCCGACCTGGACCAATGGCGGCGACAACCGTCCACCGGCGTATTCCAACATCCTGTCGTCCACCGACGTCACCAACCTGGACGCGCATTGCTGCAATGCCGGTTCGGGCAACAACGTGACCAACAAGGTCGACCAGTACCAGATCAAGCTGGACAAGAGCTTCACCGACGGCACGCTGTCGCGGCTGGTCTTCGGCGGCGAATACACCCGGCAGTCGGTGACGTCGGTGAGCTATGGCACGCCGAACAGCATCCTTTGCAACGCGTATTGCGGTTACGGCGTTCCGGTGGACCCGAACGCGGTAGGTGCCTATCTCTACACGCCGCCGGCTCGCGTCACGGGCGTGACCTCGCCGGGACAGCCGCAGCAATGGGTGGCGTACGATCCGCGCGCCTATCTGGCCTGGCTGGCCTCGCCCGCGGCTTACAACCAACTGCCGGCCGACAAGCGTGAGGCCCTGCTCGCCGGCCTCGCGGCCAACGGCGGCACCTTCGACGCCGCCATCAACCC
>CAJYHU010000235.1 GCA_913774655.1 uncultured Luteibacter sp.
TCTTCCTCGACGAGATCGGCGACCTGCCGCTGGACGCCCAGACCAACCTGCTGCGCGTGCTCCAGGAAGGCACGGTGGAACGCATCGGCAGTTGCCAATCGATCAGAGTCGACGTGCGCGTGCTCGCGGCGACGCACGTCGACCTGGAGAAAGCCGTAGCCCAGGGGCGCTTCCGCGAAGATCTTTTCTACCGGCTCAACGTGCTGCGCCTGCGCATGCCGCCGCTCCGGGAGCGCACCGGTGACGTGGAGCTTCTGGCGCAGCATTTCCTCGATGCCTTCCGCGAGAGCTACGGCACCCGGGCCCGCGCGTTCAGCAGCGCCGCCCGGCGGGCGATGAACGCGTTTCCCTGGCCAGGCAACGTTCGCGAACTGATGAACCGGGTGCAGCGTGCGGCGGTCATCGCCGACGATGCGCTGATCACTCCCGACGACCTGGAGCTCAACGCCGATACCCACGGTGCCGACCGGGACAGCCTCGGCAGCGCGCGCACGTCGGCCGAGCGCGAGGCGATCATGGATTGCCTGCGGGCCAGCGCGTTCAACATCAGTGAGTGCGCGCGGCGCCTGCGTGTGTCCCGGGTCACGGTCTATCGCCTCTGCAAGAAGCACCAGCTCGCCATCGACCAGCTCCGCTGAGTCCCACGATCGAGAGAAACGCCCGGCGCCTCGGGGGCGCCGGGCATTCCGTTCGTCCGTCCGGCCTGGCAGGGTGGTCGAACGAGCGAACGCCGTGGGCTCCGTAGAGCCTCGATCCAGAAACAGCAATCGCCGTGCCATGCCCGCGCGGGCCTGATTTGCAAAGGGTTTCCGGTCAAGCTGCCGGGTCGAGCGCGGCTTCGGGCTGTAGCGGCCGCTCATCACGCGTTGCAGGAGCGCTACAGGCGCGTTGTCGGCGCCGCGCCCGCCTTATAGGATGGACGTCCCCGCGCCCGGCGCGGGCCCGGATCGATGTCGGACCGCAGAGCGTACCGTGCGATTCCATCCGTCCCCAAGCGTGGGTTCCGGCGCTGCGGCCGAGGCCTGGAGTGAGCACATGTCCCCGTCGCATCCCGCCGATTCCTCCGACCTCATCGGTCTGGGCAAGCGCTACTGGCTGTCCGTCTATCGCCCCCGCGACGTCGTGCTCGATCATGGCAAGGGCGCGCGCGTATGGGATACGGAAGGCCGCGACTACGTCGATTTCGGTGCCGGCATCGCGGTGAACGCGCTGGGCCACCAGGATCCCGATCTCGTCGAGGCGCTCGTTGCCCAGGCCCACAAGCTCTGGCACGCGAGTAACGTGTTCTACACCGAGCCGCCGTTGCGCCTGGCCGAAGAACTCATCGCCCACGCGCCGTTCGCCGAGCGCGTGTTCCTCTGCAACTCCGGCGCCGAAGCCAACGAAGCCGCGATCAAGCTGGTGCGCAAGTGGGCGGCCGGCCAGGGTCGGCCGCCCGAGCAGCGCGTCATCGTCACCTTCAAGGGCTCGTTCCACGGCCGCACCCTCGCGGCGGTCACCGCCACCGCGCAGCCGAAATACCAGGAGGGCTACGAGCCCCTGCCGGGTGGATTCCGCTACGTGCCCTTCAACGACGTAGCCGCGCTCGACGACGCGTTCGCCCAGGGTGGCGTGGCCGCCGTCATGCTCGAGCCGGTGCAGGGCGAGGGCGGCGTGATGCCTGCGGCGCCGGGCTTCCTCCAGGCCGTGCGCGAACGGTGCGACACGCATGGCGCGTTGATGGTGCTTGACGAGATTCAGAGCGGCATGGGGCGCACGGGCATGCTTTTCGCCCACGCGCACGACCACGTCACGCCGGATATCGTCACCGTCGCGAAGGCGCTTGGCGCGGGTTTTCCCATCGGCGCGATGCTGGCCGGGCCGAAAGTGGCCGAGACGATGCAGTTCGGCGCGCACGGCACCACCTTTGGCGGCAACCCCATGGCCGCCGCGGTGGCCCGGGTGGCCTTGCGCAAGATCGCCTCGCCCGAGGTGCTGCTCAATGTGGAGCGCCAGGGCAACGACATCCGCAAGGGCCTCGACAAATGCAACCACGCATTCGAGCTGTTCTCGGAGGTGCGTGGCCGCGGTTTGATGCTCGGTGCGGTGCTGGCGCCCACCTACGCCGGAAGGGCCGGTGAGATCCTGGATATCGCCGCCGCCCACGGGCTGCTGTTGCTCCAGGCCGGGCCTGACGTGCTGCGCCTCGTGCCGCCGTTGACCATCACCGACGCCGAGGTCGCCGAAGGCCTCGAGCGCCTGCAGGCGACCCTGGCCGAGTTCGCGGCCCGGCAGGCCAAGGTCGCCTGACTCGCGGGTAAGGCGTGTGCGCCCCGGCCGACGCCGGGGCGCGTGTCATAGCCGGGCGAAGACCGCGTCCGCGGCGGCGATGGTCTCGTCGAGGACCTCGTCCGAGTGCGCGCTGGACACGAACCCGGCCTCGAACGCCGACGGCGCGAGATAGACGCCGTGTTCGAGCATGCCGTGGAAGAACCGGTTGAACGCGGCGACGTCCGCGGCGGTGGCCTGCGCATAGCTGCGCACGGTCTGGTTGGTGAAAAACAGGCCAAACATCGCGCCGACCCGGTTCACGCTGAACGGGATGCCGTGCTTCGTCGCAGCGGCGGCGATGCCGTCGGTGAGGCGTTCGGTGCGAGCGGTCAGGTCATCATGGAAGCCGGGCGCCTGGATGAGCCTGAGCATGGCCAGGCCGGCCGCCATCGCCACGGGATTGCCCGACAGCGTGCCGGCCTGGTAGATCGGGCCGGCCGGAGCCACCTGTTCCATAAGCTCGCGTCGGCCGCCGTAGGCGCCCACCGGCATGCCGCCACCGATGATCTTTCCGAAGCAGGTCAGGTCCGGGGTGATGCCGTAGTGGGCCTGCGCGCCGCCGAGGGCCACGCGAAAACCCGTCATCACCTCGTCGAAGATGAGCAGAGCGCCGTGCTCGGTGCACAGCGTCCGCAGGGCCTGGAGGTAACCGTCGTCCGGCGGAATGCAGTTCATGTTGCCCGCCACCGGCTCGATGATCAGGCCGGCGATGTCCTTGCCGTGTTCGGCGAACAAGGCGCGGGCGGCGTCCAGGTCGTTGTAGGGCAGGGTGAGGGTCAGGTCGGCGGCGGCCTTGGGCACGCCGGGCGACGTCGGCACGCCGAAGGTCAGGGCGCCGGAGCCGGCTTTCACGAGAAAGCTGTCGCCATGGCCGTGGTAGCAGCCCTCGAACTTTACGATCTTGCTCCGGCCCGTCGCGCCGCGAGCGACACGGATGGCTGACATCGTGGCCTCCGTGCCCGAATTGACCATGCGCACGCTGTCGACCGAGGGCACCAGTGTCACGATGGTCTCGGCCATCGTGATCTCGGCCGGGCAAGGCGTGCCGAACGAAAGGCCGTCGCGTACCGCGCGCTCTACGGCCTCACGCACCGCCGGATGGTTGTGGCCGACGATCATCGGCCCCCAGGAGCCCACGTAATCGATATAGCGCTTGCCTTCCACGTCCCACAGCCAGGCGCCATCGGCGCGGGCGGTGAAGAACGGCTCGCCGCCCACCGACTTGAAGGCACGTACCGGCGAGTTCACGCCGCCGGGCATCAGCTGGCGGGCGCGGGCGAAGAGTTCGTGGTTGGTGGTCATCGAGGGCTTCCGGGGCGGGGTTCGAAGAGGTCGGCGAATCGGCGCGTGGCGCTCTGGATGTCGTCGGCCGCGAAGATCGCGGAGACGACCGCGATGTAGTCGGCGCCCGCGTCGATCACGGCCCCCGCATTGTCGGGGGTGAGCCCGCCGATCGCCACGACCGGACGCCCCAGCGACGCCACCTGCGTCAACACGTCATGCGGCACCACGGGGGCGTGCGGCTTGGTCGGGGAGGGGTACATCGCGCCGAAGGCGAGGTAGTCGGCACCCTCCGCGGCGAGCTGCCGGGCGCGGTCGACCGAGCCGTAACAGGAGACGCCGATGATCGCGTCCGGCCCCAGTGCGTCGCGGGCCTGGGCGATCGAGACATCCTCCCGGCCCAGGTGCACGCCCGCGCCGGTGGCTTTGGCCAGGGGGACATCGTCGTTGACGATGAACGTGGCGCCGTGCAGGGCGCATAGCCGCGAGAGTTCGTCGGCCTCGATGCGGCGGCGTGCCGTGTCGTCGGTCTTGTCCCGGTACTGGAGCATCCGCGCGCCGCCGGCCAGGGCCGCTTCGACGGCGGCGAAGAGGTCGTCGCGGGGGCCGTCGGTGATGGCGTATACGCCTTTGCCTGCGGAAGGAAATCGGGGGAGGGGATTCATGGGGTCTCTCTTGGGTGCGTGACGGCGCGCGGTGGCGCCGCCGAGGCGGGGGGTGACAGAATGAGTGACTTTCCTGTCAGACCACAGTACGCGCGATCATGAGCCAGAGCACCGAAACCACCGCCCGCAAATGGATGTGCGTCGTTTGCGGCTTCATTTACGACGAGGCCCTGGGCCTGCCGGACGAAGGCATCGAGCCCGGCACCCGCTGGGAGGACATCCCGGATACCTGGACCTGCCCGGACTGCGGCGTGACCAAGGACGACTTCGAAATGGTCGAGATGGACTGACCGCCGGGCTGGCAGGGGGCTGACAGGGTTCGGCCCCATTTCGCCCGATCCAGGGCACAAATGTCTGCTTCCATGATCCCGTGGCCGCGCACCGCGTGCCGATTCGTGGAGGAAGCAGCCATGCAGCGATTCATTCCCTTCGACGACCAGTGGGACGAACTCGCCCGGCTCGATCCGGTCGCGCTCGTCCCGTATCACGTCGGCGTGCCTTGCGAACACGCGCTCTCGGACGACTACTGCACCTTGCCCCAGTTGCCGTCGACCGTGAGTTCGTCGCCGAGCTTGAGCCCGAGCTTGCCGGCCATGCCTCCATTGAGTTCGAGCACGTAGCGCGCGCTGCGGTTGCCGCTGGGATAGATCGCGCAGGGATCGGCCTGGCATGGCTGGGCGTTCAGCTGCATCGCCACCAGCTTGCGATCCTTGTCGAAGTAGAGGATGTCCAGCGGGATGAGCGTGTTCTTCATCCAGAACGCGCGCGGCTCGTCGTCGGTGAACACGAACAGCATGCTGTGATCGGCGTCCATGGCCTTGCGGTTCATCAGCCCGAGCTCGCGCTGGTCGTCGGTGGTGGCG
>CAJYHU010000236.1 GCA_913774655.1 uncultured Luteibacter sp.
CGCGGCTTGCGCTTGGATTCGCGCACGCGCTTGGCCGCCTGCTTGAGTTCGTCGTCGCCGGCCGACGCGGCCGCGCGCTGCTCGTCCTCGGGCAGGCTGGCGACCGCCGCGGCGGCGCTGATCGACAGGGTGCCCGACTTCACCGCGGCCACCACTTCGGGCGCGGCTTCCTTGCGGATCTTTTCGATCATGCCGACCTGGTTGGAGCTGATCCGCGCCTCGCGGGCGATGTCCTTGCGGCTTTCCGCCGCGTGGGGGCGCGGCGCCCGGGGCCTGGCCGGTTCGGCACCGGTGGTGTCGAACGGCACGCTGTCGTCGGCCTCCGGTTCGGCCGCGGCGCGGCGTCCGGCGAGGATCTCGCGCTTGCGCAGCGCGAGCACGCCGCGCTGGAAGTCCGAGACGCTGCGCCGCCCCAGATGCTGCTCGATCATCCACAGGTGCACGTCGTCCATCGACTGGAAGCGTTCGTTCTGCACCGTGTTGAACGGGATACCGTGCTTGCGGCAGATGCCGTAGCGGTTGTGGCCGTCCACGAGGGTGTCGCCCCAGAGCACCAGCGCGTCGCGGCAGCCTTCGGCGAGCAGGCTTCGCTCGAGCGCGTCGTACTCGTCGGGCGTGAGCGGGTCGATGTAGGCCTTGAGTTCTTCGTTGACGACGATATGCATGGGGACGCGGACGGATCGGGTCGGGGGGCGGCATTCTAATGGCTACGGTCGTGCGTTGCAGGCGGCGCGGTGCCGCCGCCGACGCGATAGATGGCGGTTTCCTTCCAGGGAGGCGACCCGATGACCCGCCGGACGACGAAGGCCCTCAGCGATCGAACCGGGCCCGTGCCGCATCGGTGACCGGGGTGTAGAAGCTCACGAGGTTGCCCTCCGGATCGCGGACCTGCGCGGTGCGATTTCCCCATGGCATGACCTTGGGTTCGTGTACCGCCTCGGCGAAGGTGCTCACTCTGGCGAAGGTCGCATCGACGTCGTCGACCTGCAACTCGATGATCGCCGTCCGGTTGGCGGCCGGCTCGGCACTGCCCTCTTTGAAAAGCGCCACGGTCTGCGTCGTCTCCAGGGCAATCGTGGCGCCGCGGGTGACGATTTCGGCAAAGACGGGGGCCAGAAACTGCGCCTCGCCTTCGGTGATACGGGCATAGAAGCTGGCCATGGTGGCGATATCGCGGACAACGAAGCGGACGGAGGCGAGTTTCATCGTGGTTTCCACGCAAAGGGGGCGCAACGGTAGCCACGGGCTGCTGACACCGTGCTGTCAGCAGGGTCCGGTCGTGCCGCACCGCGGCATGCGCCGTGCCCGTCCCGCGCTACCATCGGTGGCAGGGATTCCACCGATCGACACCACCTGCCGCACCCGGGGAGACACGTGTGAGCAAGCAAGTTTTCATCACCCTGCCGGTCGCCGACCTCGCGAAGTCCATCGCGTTCTTCAACGCCGTGGGGTTTACCTATCACCCGAAGATGTCGAACGACGACGGCGCCTGCTTCATCGTCAGCGACACGATCTACGTCATGCTGCTGATTCACGAGCGGTTCCGCGACTTTACGCCCAAGGCCGTCTGTGACACGAATCAGGCGGTGGAAGTTCTGGTCTCGATCGGTTTGGACACCCGTGAGGAGGTCGACGCGATCGTCGCCCGTGCGCTGGCCGCCGGCGGCACCACCTATGACGAACCGGAGGACCTCGGCTTCATGTACTCGCATAGCTTCGTCGACCTCGACGGCCACGGCTGGGGCGTGTTGCATATGACGGGGATGCCGGGAGACGAATGAACAGGGCGCTACGAGCAACGGAAAGCGAGGCTGGCTTCGCGATACCCTTGGCCCTTTCTTTCAGCAGGACGGTCGAAAGGCCCGGCGCAGTCGTGAGCCAAACGATCGTCTTTACGTCAGAAAGCTCGAACCGACATTGAAGCCGATGAAGCCTGAAGACTTCGGTTGCCTGGCAAGCGGCGACGGCAACGTCCCGACCTAACGGCATGTCATGACGTCTTGGATCGATACCGTTATGCGTATGGCGATGGTGAACAGCGCTGGCGTAAGGAACGCTATGAAAAAACGTCGATGGATTGAGGGGTGGTTGGTTCTCGGGGCGGCATGCTTCGCCGTTGCCGCGACCTTCTCATGGGTATCTGCAATGAGCGGGTTCTCGCTATCGTACGCCGCGTGTGAAGGGGCGTTTTCCCTCGATGCCAGTCTTGTTCGATGCCAAAGACCCATGGTCTTCGTCTATATGTTCTGGATGGCTACGGGAAGCAGCGCAAGCCTTGGCGTGATGGCGTTCTATTTACGTATGGCACAGCGGCGGGAAAAGCCGGTGGTAGGCTAGCTTTCGCAAACCTTGGCACCTGCAACGTCTGTCTCACCCTCGCGCGCTGGCCTGGCGAGCCGGACGGCGATCCGCCGACCGAGGGAGGCGCATGTTTGAGCTGTGAGGATGGGCGAGCCCTCGCGCCCATCCGGAAGCGACGTCGATCAACAAGTGACAACCGGGTAGGGATCGTAAGTCACCGGGCAGACCTTGATGATCTCAATGGGGTCCAGCTGCGCGCCAGGCGCGCCCGCATCGCACTCGCCACCGTTGAACGACTGGTAGTTGGTCTGGGTGCCCCACTGAGTCAGTCGCCCGGCGCAGTCGTAATTCCGCACGCCGACGATTTGCGTCTTCGTGGCGTCTGAATAATAGGTGTTGTTTACGTACGTGCCACCTGGGCGAGTGGCCATCGCCGCACCGCTCCCCATCAGACCGCCAACGCCAACAAGCACTGCCACCATCGCGGAGGACTTCAACGTCGTCGTCATCGGGTACCCCTTCAGTAAGCACGAAGACCGTGCCTGATCGACGTTAGCAGCGGTCGGAAATCACCGATGTAAGGTAATGCCGTTGTGGCAAGTCAGTGTTTTCTTACGAGATATGAGGGAATACTGACAAACGTTGCCGAAAAGCGTCCAAGGAAACGGCACGGGCACCGTCGACGTGGCCTCCCCCGGCACGCGGCATGCGATTCAAGGTCTCGGTTTCGGCGTGACGCCTGAGGGTGGCTAAAATAGGCCCATGCAACCCACGGCACCCTCCGACTTCCGTCTCACCGTCGCTCCCATGTTGGACTGGACCGACCGCCACTGCCGCTATTTCCACCGGCTGCTGTCGCCCCATGCCCGCCTCTACACCGAAATGGTGACCAGCGCGGCGCTGGTGCGGGGTGGGCAGGTGCGCCTGCTCGAACATAGCCACGAGGAGCATCCCGTGGCGCTTCAGTTGGGCGGCAGCGATCCGGCGGAGCTGGCGACGGCTGCGGCGATGGGCGCGCGGGCGGGGTATGACGAGATCAACCTCAACGTGGGTTGCCCATCCGACCGCGTGCAGTCGGGGCGTTTCGGCGCGTGCCTGATGCGGGAGCCCGCCCTGGTCGGCGAATGCGTGCGGGCGATGGCGGGTGCGGTCGACGTGCCGGTGACGGTGAAGTGCCGGATCGGGGTCGACGACCAGGACGCCTACGCCGACCTGCAGCGTTTCACCGAGGCGATGGTCGAGGCCGGGGTGCGCACCCTGGTGGTGCACGCGCGCAAGGCGTGGTTGCAGGGACTGAGCCCGAAGGAAAACCGTGAGATCCCGCCGCTGGACTACGACCGGGTCTACCGCCTCAAGCGCGAGTTTCCCGAACTGACCATCGTGATCAACGGCGGCATCACCACGGTGGAGTCCGTTCGCGCTCACCTTGCCCACGTGGACGGGGTCATGCTGGGGCGTGCCGCGTACCACGATCCCTACGTGCTCGCCCAACTCGAGGCCGACCTCTACGGCACGCCCCTGCCGGGCCGGCGCGAGGTGCTCGAGCGCATGCGTATCTACGTGGAGGCCGAACTGGCCCGCGGCACCCAGCTCAAGCACATCACCCGCCACATCCTTGGGTTGTTCCAGGGCGAGCAGGGCGCGCGGGGCTTCCGCCGGCTGCTTTCCGAGGGCGCCCACCTGCCCGGGGCGGACTGGTCCCTCATCGCATCGGCCCTGGTACCCTTTCGGCAGGCAGCCTGAATCCGTTCAGCTTCGGGCGGGGCGGGGCTGGGCATGATCGGCGGAATTGCCGCATGTAAGCCGCAGTCCGTGCCAGACATGAAAATCACGTTCCGTCCGTTAATTTTCGCGCTCTGCCTTGCCGCACCCTTCGCCGCCCCCGCTTTCCAGACGTCGTCCATGACCCTGGAGCAAGCGGTGAGCAAGGTGCAGAAGGAGACCGGGGGAATGGTGCTGTCGGCGGATACGCGGCTCGTCGAGCGCGGCCGGATCACCGAATACCGGGTGAAGGTGCTGACCCTGGACGGCCACGTAAAGGTCGTGCCAGTGCGCACGGAAACCGCCAAGCCCCTGGACTTCAGTGCCGGGGACAACAAGGAGAGACATTGATGCGTATCCTGCTCGTTGAGGACGAGGCACCGCTGCGCGAGACCCTCGCCGCGCGCCTGAAGCGCGACGGTTTCGCCGTCGATGCCGCCCAGGATGGCGAAGAAGGCCTTTACCTGGGTCGCGAAGTGCCGTTCGACCTCGCGATCATCGACCTGGGCTTGCCCAAGCTGTCGGGCATGGACCTGGTCAAGGCCCTGCGCGAGCACGGCCAGCGCTACCCGATCCTGATCCTCACCGCCCGCGGCAGCTGGCAGGACAAGGTCGAAGGCCTCAAGCACGGCGCCGACGATTACCTGGTGAAGCCCTTCCACGTGGAAGAACTGCTCGCCCGCATCAATGCCCTGGTGCGTCGCGCCAGTGGCTGGTCCAAGCCGGTGCTGGCCTGCGGCCCGATCAAGCTCGACACCACCGCGCAGACGGTGACCGTCGAGGGTCGCCAGGTTGATCTCACCAGCTACGAATACAAGGTGCTGGAATACTTGATGCTGCATGCGGGCGAGCTGGTCTCCAAGGCCGACCTCACCGAGCACATCTATCAGCAGGATTTCGACCGCGATTCGAACGTGCTCGAAGTCTTCATCGGTCGCCTGCGCCGCAAGCTCGATCCGGAAAGCACGCTCAAGCCGATCGAGACCGTTCGCGGTCGCGGCTACCGGTTTGCCATCCCGCGCAACGAGGCGGACGAGGACTGACATCGCCCCGTCCGGCGACCCGGCGTACGACGCCGTTAAGCTGGACGCGGTAAGTTCGAGGCAATGGACACCGCTTCGCCCACCAAACGTCGCCCCCTCTCGCTGGCCGCCCGTGCCGCCCTCGCCACGGGCTTCGCGCTGGCGGCTTTCCTTGGCCTGACGGGGCTGGCGCAGAACAAGGCCAACTACGCGTCCGAGCTGTCGGCGATGCACGATCGCCTGCACAACTACGCCATCGCCTACATCACCGGCACGGACATCACGCGTGCGGGCAAGGTCACGGTGCCGGACACCCAGCCCAGCCCCGACTTTTCGCGGCTGGGCTCCGGGCTCTACGCCATCATCGTCGGTGACGACGGCTTCCATTGGCAGTCGTCGTCGGCGCTGGGTCGTGACTTCGACTTCATCCGCACGTTGCCCCCGGGCCGTACCTCGTTCGAGCCGGTGGAGACGCGCAGCGGCAAGCTCTATGTGTTCAGCTACGGCGTGTCGCTGGACAGCACCGAGCGGCGCAGCGTGCCGTTGACCTTCGTGGTGGCGCAGACCGAAGACCAGTTCGAGCGGCTGGTGGCGACCTACCGCCGCACGCAGTTCCTCTGGCTGGCGATGCTGGGGATGATGCTCATGCTGCTGCAGTTGTTCCTGCTGCGATGGAGCCTGCTGCCACTGCGCCGGGTGTCGAGCGACCTGGCCCATATCGAGCGCGGATCGCGGGACCACCTCGACGGGCCTTATCCGATCGAGCTGAACGTGCTCACCCGTCGGCTCAACGCCTTCATCGATAGCGAGCGCGAACAGCGCACGCGCTATCGCGACACGCTGGCCGACCTGGCGCACAGCCTCAAGACGCCTCTGGCGGTGGTGCGCTCGCAGCTGGAAACCCATGCCGACGCGCAGACGCTGCGCAACGACATCCTCGACCAGGTGCGCAAGATGGACGAGATCGTGGCCTACCAGCTCTCGCGCGCGGCGACGTCGGGACGGCGCACGATCGCCTCCGAAGAGCCCATCGCGGGGCACGCCGAAGACCTGGTGCAGAGCCTGGAGAAGGTCTACGCCGCGAAGAACGTGCTATGTGAGTTCGAACTCGAGGATGGCGTGTCCTTCCCGGGCGAGCAGGGCGACCTGCTGGAGCTGATGGGCAACCTCGTCGAAAACGCGTTCAAGTGGGCCTCGCATCGGGTGCTGCTCACCGTGCGCAGCACAGGCAAGGGCAAGGGCCGCAACGGGCTGGAGTTCATCGTCGAAGACGACGGCCCCGGTATCGCCGACGACAAGATCGAGAAGGTGCTCCAGCGTGGTGTACGCGGCGACGAACGCGTGCAGGGCCACGGCATCGGCCTGTCGATCGTGCAGGACATCGTCAACGCCTACCAGGGCGAGCTGCACGTGGACCATTCCGAAGAACTCGGCGGCGCGCGTTTCCGCGTGGTGCTGCCACCCGGCTAAGCGGCATCCGTTGGAGCGCGCCTTGGTGGGAGCGGATCGTATCCGCGAACCCTCAGGCCAGGCTCGGGCGAGCGAGGCCGTGGGGTGATCGTGCGAGGTCACCGCGTTACCTTTCCCAAGCCTCTGCGAGGCTACCGCCTCAACCGGCCGGTATCGGTGGTGGGCCATAAAACGCGTCGAGCAGCGCGGCGACCTTCGGTGCCGCGTCGCGCAACGTCCGCGGCGTCGAAAAATGCATCTCGCTCGTCACCGCGAAAAACTCTTCCGGCGCTTCCGCGGCATACGGATCGATCAGGGTCGACCGGCCTCGCTCCACCGCTTTGACGAGCGCATCGAACGCCGCCTGCATCGTCTGGATCCACTCGCGCCGGTTCATCGATCGAGGCAGCGGCGGTACGCCGTTGGCCGCGCCGGCCAGCATGTCGAGTTTGTGCGCCATTTCGTGCACGACCACGTTGAAGCCGTCCCACGGCGCCTCGAGGTCGAGCGCCACATCGGCCAGCGAGAGCACCATCGGGCCGCGATCCCACGCCTCGCCGATCAGCGTGTCTTCGCTGTCGGTCACCACGCCGCTGCGCGCGTCGTAATGGCTGCGACGCACGTTGAATTCGCCGGGGTAGACGAGGATGTTCGTCCAGCCCCGAAACGTTGCCGGCCCATGGGGCAGGGCGGGCAGGCTGGCCTGCATCGCGATCGCCAGGCGCCAGACGTCGTCGAGCTCCGCACCGCCCATGGCGTGGAACCGCTTGGTGTGCAGGAAATCGCCGGCCAGGCGACGGAGATAAAGGCGGCGCGGCTCGTCCAGGGCGCGGGCCAGCGGCACACGCTCGAGCGCATGCCGCCAGAGGGCATCGTCGATCGGCGGCGCGGGCGCGCGAAAGCGCGCGAGCAGGGAATCGATCAGGCCCAAGAACGACCGCCGGAACGGTTCAGAGCATCGAGCCCGGCAGCAGCGACTGCCAGCTGGGCGAGGCCGTGCGCGAGGGTGCCGCGTCGTCACGGGGGCCGTCGCCAATGCCCGCCGGCGAAGACGGCGAGGACGAACCGCCACCGTGCGAGGGCGCCGTGGCGCGGCGGGATGACGTGGAGGGCATGCCATCGCCGCCCGACGGATCCCGCCCGCCGGAGGACGCGTCCCGTGCCGAGCCGCCGCCTTCGAACGACGACGACGTCGTCGCACCGCCGCCCACGATGAGCAGGCGGGTGAAGTCGATGTCGGAAGCGGCGGCGGTGCCGTTGGCACCGACGAGGCACAGACATCCGAAGATGTAGGGTCTGGCGTTCATCGGTTTACCCCATGGCCTGACGGTATGCGTCGGGCGACGTCCGATCCTCGCAGAATTGTCACGCCGGTGCCAGTGCTGGAGGAGGGTGGGACCTGGCCCCGGACCGCCGCCGGGCGAAAAGGCCGCCGCTGCCCTAGAATGGGCGGATGTCCCGCTCCCCCTCCTTCCCGGCCGCGGCCGCCTGACGGGTTACTCCGGCATCCATGCTCGCACGCCATCTCCTGCAAGCCCTGGCCGGCGGTGAGCCCGTGTCCGGCGCCATGCTCGCCCGTCACGCGGGGGTGACCCGTGCCGCCGTCTGGAAACAGATCGAGACGTTGCGCCTGAAGGGCCTGCCGGTCGAGGCGAAGGTGGGTGGCGGGTATCGTCTCCCATGGCCGATCCAGTTGCTCGAGGCCGACCGCATTCGCGAACACCTGCCGGCGGGCGTGTCCTCGTCCCTGGGTATGCTCGACGTGCACTGGGAGATCGATTCCACGTCCAGCGAACTGGCACGGCAGCATCCCGTGCTCGACGACCTCGCGTTCGTGATGGCCGAAACGCAGTCGGCCGGGCGCGGTCGGCGCGGCCGCCCCTGGCTGTCGCCGCCGGGCATGAACCTTTACCTTTCGGTCCTCAAGCGTTTCCACGCGGGCTTCGCATCGCTCTCGGGGCTGT
>CAJYHU010000237.1 GCA_913774655.1 uncultured Luteibacter sp.
CGATGCGGCACGGAGGCGATACGCTCCCGCCCCCGCATCGTCAGAACGAGTACTTGACGGTCAGCAACGTGGTCATGCCGGCATCGACGATGTCGGAATTGACCAGGCTGTTGCGGCCGATGTGCGACCAGTACTGGTACTGCTTGGTGAGATTGGATATCTGCAGGTCGAACTGCAGCCCGTTGGCCATCGCATAGCCCGCATGCAGGTCGACACGGCGGATCGGACGGATCCACAGGTCGTCCCACGGCTGCCCCTGGTTGAGGAAATCGTAGGTCGAGATGTAAGAGCCGGTGTAGTGGTAGCTCAGGTTCACCGAGAAGCCGTATTTCTCGTAGAAGAGTTCGGCGTTCGCCATCGTCCGCGGGGCGGCCTGGAGGCGCTCGTTGGCGAAGCCCGGGCGCCCCAGGTCCACCCGCGAGTTCTGCCGGGTGGCGTTGACGCTCACGCCGAGGCCGTCGAACGGATCGGGCAAGAACTGGAACTTCTGCCGGGCCGTCATCTCCAGGCCCTGCACCGTGCCGTCGCCGCCGTTGGTGGGCGTCTTCACCAGCACGGTGCCCGCACCCTGCGTGTTCGGGTTGGCCTGGCCACCGCCGCTGTCGTAGATGTAATCCTTGAGCTTTTTGTAAAAGCCGGAGAACGAGAAATAACCGCCCTGGTTGGTGGTCCATTCGGCCGCGAGGTCGACGTTGGTCGCCTTGATCGGGTCGAGGTTGGGATTGCCGCGTGTGATCGTGGTCACGCCGTTGGAGATGTTGATCTGCGAGCCGCCGCCGAGCTGGATGAAGGCCGGGCGCGTATAGCTCTGCCACACCGCGAAACGGTAGACCGCGTTGGAGGTCGGGCGCCAGTTGACGAAGACGCTACCCAGCGGCTCGTTGTAGACCGTGCGGTTGTTGTCGAAATAGCCCGGCAATTCGTTGCCGTCGGCGTCGTGTGGCGTGGTCCAGAACGTATTGTGGATCGAAGTGTGCTCGAAGCGCACGCCCGGGATGATCTCGACGTCACCGGTGTTGATCGTAGCCATCGCGTAGGCCGCGCTCACCGCCTCGGTACCGCGCATGGTGTTGCAGTTGTCGTTGTTGACGTAGAGCGAACCGCAGGTGTCCAGGTCGGACGGCTGCAGGTTGGCCTTGATCAGGTCGGCCACGGCGGCGCGGCTCACCTTGGGCGTGTACCACGGATACTTGCCGGGGAAGATCGACGAATAACCGCCGTCGAAGATACCCAGGTCACCGAGGGTGGTCACCCCGTCGTTGATGCCCGCCGTCGACCAGTCGCGGTTGGCGAACTGGCGCGAGCTGTCGCTGTACTTCACGCCGAACTTGATCGACTGCAGCGGGCCGTCCTCGAAGTCGTAGCGCATGTCGAGCTTGGCGCCGCCACGCTTCTGGCCCGAGCGGATGCGCGTCACCTCACCGTAGTCGTTGGCCCACATACTGGCGATGTTATTCACCGAATTGGCCAGTGCCGGGGTCAGCTGCGGATAGGGAAAGTGGCCGCCGCCGTAGCCGAGCAACGAAGGCTGGTTGTAGACGAAGTTGGCCTGCGAATACTTGTCTTCGCGGCCGTCGATCTCGACATGTTCGGGGCGGTCGTTGCGGCCGATGCTCCAGAACACGTTCGGCGAGATCGTCCAGCCGCCAGCGGTCTTGTCGGCACCCAGCTGGATCGTGGCCAGGTCCGCGCGTTCCGGGTTGGTCTCGAACCAGAAGCGGTTGGCGATGCGGCCGATGTTCGGCGCATAGACGCCGGGCGTCGCCGTGGGCACGTAGGTGACGTTGGCCGGCAGCAGCTGGTTGTACGTGGTGTTCTGCTCGGTCAGGGCGTACGCGTACGTCATTTTCGCGTAGGTGTGCAGCGTCGGGTCGACGTTCCAGTCCAGCGAGACGTTGCCGCCGTAGCGACGCTCGAAACCCGAGGCGATGCCGGCGTTGGCGCCGATGCTGGCGAGGTTGCGTGCGGGGTCGTAGCCGGCCGCGCTGCTGCCGTCGGCGTTGGCGTGGGCGAAGGCCCAGGAACCGTCGTTGGATGCACTCTCGGCCGCGCCGATCTCGCTGTTGGCGATGTTGCGGTAGTCGTAGTAGCCGCTCACGTAGACGCCGAACTGCTTTTCGCTGCCGAACTTGGTCTGCATCTCGGCGGCCAGGCCGCCACCGAGGCCACTCTCGCCGTAGTCGCGGGCCCGGCTTTCCACACGGCCGCTCGCCGTCACGCTGCCGCTGACATCCTTCTTGAAGTCGAACGCGCTGGGGGTGCGGAAATCGATGGTGCCACCGATGGCGTCGCCGTCCATCTCGGCGGTGGACGTCTTGTTGAGCACGATGGTCTGCAGGCCCGACGGCGGCAGCAGGCTGAGCTGCACGCTGCGGCTGTACGGCATGCCCTGGGCGACGTTGGCGCCGTTGATCAGGTTGACGTTGTACTCGGAAGGCAGCCCGCGCACGGAAGCGAACATGCCCTCGCCGCGCGCCGCACCGTCTACGCCGCCGAAATAGCCCGTGCCCGTGGTGGTGACGTTCACGCCGGACATCAGGCCCAGCGCCTCGGCCACGTTATGCACCGCCGTGCGCTGGAGATCGGCGGCGGACAGCACGTCCACCGTGTTGGTCGAATCCATGCGCAAGTTGGTCGCGTCGTAGCGGTTGGCCACCACGCTCAACGCCTTCATCTGCACGGCCTTGTCGGCCGCCGGCTTCTGCGTCGCGTCGGCAGGCTTGTCGCTCTGGGTCGATGCGCTCTGCGCGTGGGCCATGCCCATGCCGAGCGCGGCGCACACGGCCGCCACCATCGCCTTTTTCGTCAATACGTTCTGCTTTCCCACGTCGTGCTCCCCACCCCGAAAGTGTCGTACCGGACGCGCGCGGCGACCGCCGCGTGCGTGATGCGGCCGGCGTGGCGCCGGGACGCGTGCGTCGCGTGCCGCGCGGTGAAAACCGCACGGGATCGCTCGCACGCCCAAGGGCGTACCGGTCGTCGTTATAGGTCGATCAGAGGGGGAAACGGGGCGGTGAGTAGCCGGCGACGCACTTGCCGCGCGAGCGCAGCGCGCTCAGCTTGGCACGAGCGAGAATCGGAAGACCGTCGGCCATGACGTGCGCGAGCGAAACCCGCGCACCGGCGCAGCCTGCGATATCGCGTTGTGCTTGCGGGCAAGGCATGGTGCTGTCCCGTGATCACGGCTGCGGATGAGACCAGGCGAACCCCTTGCCTGGCACTGGCGGGAACGACCGGAGGTCGCCGCGCGAAGACTCTATACCGCACGCCATTTCACCCGTCAATCACATGTGCACGCGGAATTTTTCCTTGCTGCGCGGCAACATGGCCGAACAGGTCTGCCGAATATGTGCATGCCAAGGCGAGGCGCCATCGGCTGGTGAGCCATTCTGCTGCGTCGCAGGATGACAGGGCCGAACCGCTCGCTCATTCTGCCGCCGCGATGCGTAGGGGCGCATCGACCACCCAATCAAAGCAGGGACACCGATGAATCGACGTCGACCACTCGCCGCCTGCGTGGCGGCCGTGTTGCTTACCGCCTCGTTGCACGCCCAGGACGCGACGCAGCCGCCGCCGAACGACAAGCGCCCGGTCAACCCGGACAACGCCAGCACCCTCGACGCGGTGGTGGTCACCGGCATCCAGGCGAGCATCCAGAACTCGCTCAAGGCCAAAGAGAACGCCGACAACATCATCGAGGCGATCTCCGCCGAGGACATCGGCAAGCTGCCCGACAGCAGCATCGCCGAAAGCCTCGCGCGGCTTTCCGGCCTGGCCACCCAGCGCGTGGACGGCCGCGCGAACCAGATTTCCATCCGCGGCCTGTCGCCCGACTTCGCCGGCACCACGCTCAACGGGCGAGAACAGGCGACCATCGGCGAAAACCGCGGCGTGGACTTCGACCAGTATCCATCCGAACTGATCAGCGGCGCGGCCGTCTACAAGACGCCCGACGCCAGCCTCATCGGCCAGGGTCTCTCCGGTACGGTCGATCTGCACACCATCCGCCCGCTCGACCTGCCCAAGCGCGCCATCGCGGCCAACCTGCGGGGCGAGAGCACGTCCAACGGCAGCCTCAATCACGGCACCGGCGTGGGCGACGCCGGCCACCGTGCCAGCTTTTCGTACATCGATCAGTTCTTCGATCACACGCTGGGCCTGGCCGTCGGCTTCGCCCAGCTGGATTCGCCCGTCCAGGAGAAGCAATACCAGGCCTGGTGGTGGAGCGTGAACAACGGGTCGCAGGGCCTGGCCGGACAGCCCGGCGGACCGGCGCCGACCCCCGGCATGCCCGACAACGTGCTCTCGCAGGAGGGCATGCAGTTGCGTGCCAAGTCGGAGAACCAGTTGCGCAATGGCCTGATGACGGTGCTGGAATGGGCACCCGACGATCATTACCACTCCACGCTCGACCTGTATTACTCGACCTTCGACCAAAAGACCTTCCTCAACGGCGCCCAGTGGGCCAGCAGTCCCTACGACAACGTGTCGTACGAGAACGTGGGCGTCACCCCGTCGCAGCCCTTCCCCATCGCGACCAGCGGTCACATCGACGGCCTGAAGTCGATCCTGCAGAACGACCGCACGCGTGAGCACGACAAGCTGTTCTCGGCCGGCTGGAACAACCAGTACGACTTCGGCAACGGCTGGGCGCTGAACGCCGACCTGTCGTATTCGATGGCGCGCAAGCGACTCCACGACGCCTACCTGTTCGCCGGCCTGCCGGGGGAGGCCACCTCGTCGGCCGATTTCTACACGCCACGCGATTACCACTTCCCGCGCTTCACCCCCGGCGTCGACTTCGCCGATCCGTCGGTCATCCAGTTCACCGACCCCAACAACTACGGCTACGACGGCCGCGAGGAGTTCGACCACCAGCGCGACACCATCAAGGCGTTCCGCTTCGAGGTCAGCCACCCGGTGGGTTGGATCTTCAGCGACGTCAACGTCGGTGTGAACTACTCCGACCGCAAGAAGGACAAGCAGGCGGACGTGTTCTTCGCCTGGCTCAACGGCAACGGGTCGACGCAGGCCACCTACGTACCCGGCTTCGCCGCCCCGATCGGTCCGCTGCGCGGCATCACCGACCTGGGCTACGGCGGCATCGGACCGATCGTGAACTACGACGTGCTCGGTGCCCTTTATAGCCAGTACTACCTCACCCAGCGCAACGGCCAGGCGGACTGGAGTCGCAACTACACCGTGCGCGAGAAGGTGCCGGTGGCGTACGTGAAGTTCAACATCGACACGACGATGGGCGAGGTGCCCCTGCGCGGCAACGTGGGCGTGCAGGTCGTGCGCACCGATCAATCCTCGCAAGCGTTGCAGACCAACGGCGACGCGCTGGTCGGGCGCATCGCCGACGGGGTGACATACACCAAGTGGCTGCCCAGCCTGAACCTCTCCGCGCAGATCGGCGACCGCCAATACCTGCGCTTCGGCTTCGCCAAAAGCATGGCGCGCGGCCGCATCGACGACGAGAAGGTCGCCACCTCGGCGGGCGTGGCCCTGGTCACCGAAGGTCCGGGCACCGGTCAGGTGCTGTGGTCGGGCAGCGGCGGCAACCCGAAGCTCAAGCCGTACATCGCCGTGGGAACGGACCTGTCGTGGGAGAAATACTTCGGC
>CAJYHU010000238.1 GCA_913774655.1 uncultured Luteibacter sp.
GCGGTCTGACCTACGACTACGTGGACGCGGGCATGGTCGCGCTCGAGAAGCACGGTGACCTGCTGCCGCAGGCCACGATCGACGCCATCGCCAAGCACACCGTGGCGCTCAAGGGCCCGCTGACCACTCCGATCGGCGGTGGCTTCACGTCGATCAACGTCACGCTGCGCCGCAAGTTCGATCTCTACGCCAACGTGCGCCCGGCGATCAGCTTCCCCGGCACCAAGGCGCGCTACGACAACATCGACATCATCACGGTGCGCGAGAACACCATGGGCGCGTACATGGCCGAAGGCCAGACGCGCGAGGGCGAAGGCGACAACGAGGTGGCCGTCTCGGTCATCCGCAACACCCGTCCCGGCATGGAGCGCATCTGCCGCTACGCCTTCGAGATGGCCCGCCAGAAGGGCCGCAAGAAGGTCACCGCGGTGCACAAGGCGAACATCATGAAGACCTCGTCGGGCCTGTTCCTCGACGTGGCGCGTGAAGTGGCGAAGGATTTCACCGATCTCGAATTCAGCGAGATGATCGTCGACAACGCCTGCATGCAGCTGGTGATGAACCCCTACCAGTTCGACGTGATCGTCACCACCAACCTCTTCGGCGACATTCTCTCCGACCTCTGCGCCGGCCTCGTCGGCGGCCTGGGCCTCGCGCCGGGCGCCAACATCGGCAAGGATGCCGCGATTTTCGAAGCCGTGCACGGTTCGGCGCCGGACATCGCGGGCCAGAAGAAGGCCAACCCTTGCGCGCTGCTGCTTGCCGCGGCCGACATGCTCGACCACCTCGACATGGTGTCCAAGGCGACGCGCCTGCGCAAGGCGATCAGCGACGTGATGAATGCCCGCGATCGCACCACGCCCGACGTGGGCGGCACCGGCACCACCGACACCTTCGGTGACGCGATCGTCGAGCGGATTCGCGCGACGGCGTAAGTCCTCAAAGAAAACCCCGCGCAAGCGGGGTTTTTTTCAGGTGGTGGCTCCGTAGCGAGTCGAGGTGGCGGGCGCCTGCCGCGATCAGTCTCGAACGAAGGGGTACGGCGCGAGGAAGATCAACCAGATCGCCAGCACAATACCCACGTATTTCAGCAGGCGGAACAGTGTCGGGTTCGCTTTCTTGAAACGCCGGGTGCGCTCGCGCCCGCGCTGGTTCAACGCGAACATGCGATTGACGAAGCCCACCTGCTCCTGGCCGTCATCGCTGTTGGGCGAGGCGGTGATGGAACCCATGAACGCACCCACGCGTTTGTTGACGGCGTTCATCAGGCGGCTCTTGAGCGGGCGCTCCACGTCGGCGAAAAGGATCACGCGGGTCTGGTCGGTGCGGTTTTCCGCCCAGTGCACGTAGGTCTCGTCGAAAACGACATCCTTGCCATCGCGCCAGGCGTGCATTTCGCCGTCCACGAAGATGCGGCAGTCGTCCGAATTGGGCGTGATCAGGCCCAGGTGGTAACGCAACGACCCGGCGAAGGGATCACGGTGCGGATTGAGCTTGCTGCCGGGCGGGAGGAGGGCGAACATCGCCGCCTTCACGCTCGGGATCGAGTTCAGCAGCTTGACCGTTTCCGGGCAGAGGGTTTCGGCCGAGGCCAGCGGCTCGCCGTACCACTTCAGGTAAAAGCGCTTCCAGCCCTGCTTGAAGAAGGAATTGAACGACGCGTCGTTGTGTTTTTCCGCCGCACGGATGAACCCCTCGTCGAAAAGGTGGGCGGCTTCTTCGCGGATGGTCTCCCAATTGACCTGGAGGAGGTCGAGCTGCGGAAAGCCGCGGCGATCGAGGATGGGACGTGCCGGGACGGCGGAAAACGCATACATCAACAGGTTGTATGGCGCGAAAATGGCGGAGTGATCGACCAGCTGGCGATCGAAGCGCAGGCGCGAGCGGCCGCGCAGGTGTACCCGCAGCACGCAGAGCGTGAACAGGATCAGCACGTAGAGGACGATAAAGCGAGGTCCCAGGAAGTTCATGGTGTCGGACTCGGCATGGACAGGCGATACGTCAGGCCGGATGCCGTGCGTATCAACGCCTTATAGGATACTCCTGCCCCCGTGGCCTAGCACGCGCGCGGTGCCTGCGCCGGGGCGCCAGGCGCGTTGGAACGCCTTGTTGACCCAGGCGCTGGCGCGTCGGACAGCGGCGTGCGGCGATGTGCCCCTGGCCAGGTAGGCCGCGATCGCCGACGCGAGGGTGCACCCGCTGCCATGGCCTTCGAAGGGCAGTCGGGGGTAGCGGGTCTCGATGACGCCCGAGGCGTCGTAATAGCGATCGATGACGTCGGTGCCTTTGCCGTGGCCACCCTTGAGCAGCACGCCGGCGGCCCCCAGGGCGAGCAGGTCCGCTCCCGCTTCGTCCACCGCCCGCCCGATCCGGCGACCCAGCAGCGCTTCGGCTTCGGGCAGGTTCGGCGTGAGTATGTCGGCCAGCGGGATAAGTTCATCGACGAGCGCACCCATGGCGTTCTCGTCGAGCAACCGGGCGCCGCGGGTGGCGATCATGACCGGATCGACGACGAGCCACGCCGGGCGGCGCATGCGCATCGTCCGGGCGACGAGCCGCGTGAGAGCCGCGCTCCCGAGCATGCCAGTCTTGACCGCGGCGATGGGGAAATCGGCGAAGACCGCATCGATCTGGCTGCGCACATGGGCGGCAGGCAGGGTGTGCACCGCGCTTACCCCGAGGGTGTTCTGCGAGGTGACAGCCGTGATGGCAGTCAGCCCGTGCGTGCCGAGCGCCTGAAACGTCTTCAGGTCGGCCTGGATACCGGCCCCGCCACCGGAGTCCGAGCCGGCGATGGTGAGCGTGTTCGGTTTGGCTGTCATACGCGAAGCATAGTCGAGCACCCGTTCTTCGAGACGTGGTCGCCGTGGGCGCCGACCTACGCCGGTGCGACGGTTTCCGTGCGTAACGTGTCGCGAGGGAAAATGCCTAAGGCAGGCTCTCGTAAAGATCGTGCCACTGCGGATTCTCCGCCTCGATGAGCCGACGTTTCCACGCGCGATCCCAGTGCTTCAGGGCTTTCTCGCGAAGGATGGCGCAAGCCATGACCTCGTGTACCTCGAACCACGCCAGGCGTGTTACCCCGAACCGTTTCGTAAACCCGTGGACGCCCGCCTGGCGATGTTGCCAGACGCGCTGCAGGCGACGACTCGTCGCGCCGACGTATAGCGTGCCGCGATAACCGCTCGCGAGCAGGTAAACACACGGGTGTCCTTTCCAACCGCTCTCTCCGTGAATAAGGACGCGGGCCTCATGCCCGCGTCCTGAACTCACCCTACAGTGCCTCGGACGCGAAATCCGCCAGGCGCGAGCGTTCGCCACGCCGTAGCGTGATGTGTCCGGAATGGGCCCAGAGCTTGAACCGGTCCACCGCGTAGGTGAGGCCCGACGTGGTCTCGGTGAGGTAGGGCGTGTCGATCTGCTCCACGTTGCCGAGGCAGACGATCTTCGTGCCGGGACCCGCGCGGGTGATCAGCGTCTTCATCTGCTTCGGCGTCAGGTTCTGCGCCTCGTCGATGATGAGGTAGCGGCTGAGGAACGTGCGCCCGCGCATGAAATTCAGCGAGCGGATCTTCACCCGCGAGGCGAGCAGGTCGTTCGTCGCCTGGCGACCCCACGAGCCGCCTTCCTCGGGGTTGGCGAGCACCTCGAGATTGTCGGTGAG
>CAJYHU010000239.1 GCA_913774655.1 uncultured Luteibacter sp.
TACCTCGGCCGCCACCCCGAGGCGCTGCTGCGCGGCCGTAGCGCCGATGCGCCCGCCCCGGCGCCGTCGACCACCCCGAAGGGCAAGGACGTACAGCCATGACCAAGACCCTCCGTTTCGTCGCCCCGTTCGCCCTGCTGGCCGTGGCGGCATGCTCCTCGGCGCCCACGCGCTTCCACACCCTGGTGCCCCCGGCTGCCGCGCCGGCCACCACGTCGGCGCCCTTCGTCATCGACGTGCAGGCGGTCAACGTGCCGCCGCAGGTCGATCAGCCCGCCCTGGTGCTGCGCCACGGCGCGAACGGCGTCTCGGTGATGGACGGCGAGCGCTGGGCGTCGCCGCTTGGCGACGAGATCCGCACCGCGCTTGCCGCCGACCTGTCCCAGCGGCTCGCTACGCATGACGTGCACGGCCTGGCCGTGGGCAAGGACACCCCCGTGGTCCGCGTGCAGGTGGATGTGCGCCGTTTCGATTCGGAACTGGGCGGTAACGCCACGCTGGAGGCGGCGTGGTCGGTGCGTGGCACCCGGGCCGCCGCGGATTGCGCCTCGCGCTTCAGCCAGCCGGCGGGCAGCGATTACGACAGCCTCGTCAGCGCCCACCAGCGTGCCATCGGCGATCTGGCGGATGGCATCGCCGGGGCGGTGAGGTCGGTGGCCGCGGGCCAGGTGCCTGCCTGCCGTTGAGTCGTTCGCCCCGGTGCCGGGCGAGGATCGGGCGTTCCGGCGCCGTGATCCTCGCCAGCCGGGCTACCCGGCATCGTCGCCCGGAAACGCCTGGTCCAGCCAGGCCGGCACGGGAAGCCCCTTGCCGCGCAAGAAGCCCGGGTTGAACAGCTTGGCTCGATAACGCATGCCGCCGTCGCACAGCACGGTGACGATCGTGTGCCCCGGCCCCAGCTCGCGGGCCAGCCGCAGCGCCCCGGCGAGGTTGACGCCGCTGGAGCCGCCCACGCAGTAGCCCTCGCGATGGAGCAGGTCGTGCACGAGGGGGAGGGACTCCTCGTCCGGGATCGACCAGGCCCGGTCCGCCGGTGCCCCGTCGAAATGGGCCGTGATCTGGCTGCTGCCGATCCCCTCGCTGATCGAGCTGCCCTCGGCAACCCGTTCACCCGTCTCGACGTAGCGCGCCAGCGCCGAGCCCGCCGGGTCGGCGAGGGCGATCCGAACCGCTGGATGTCGCGCCTTGAGTGCCCGCCCCACGCCCACGAGGGTACCGCCGGTGCCCGCCGCACAGTCGAAGCCGTCGATCCGGCCACCGGTCTGCACCCAGATGTCCGGCCCCGTGTGGGCTTCGTGCCAGTCGCGGTCGGCCGTGTTGTCGAACTGGTCGGCGAACCATGCCCCGCCGATCGTCGCCGCCAGCGCACGGGCGACGTGGGCATAGTGGCCGGGATCTTTTTACGGCACGGCCGGCGCCAGGCGCTGGCGTGGGTGGTCATGGTGCGATGGTAATCCGCCCTCGGCCGGCGCGCCGGCGATGCCGAGATGGCGCTCGAAGGCTTTTCCGGGCGAAAAGCGCCTATTTCGGCTTCATGAACGAATGCGTGGGGCTCATGGATGGATAGGCGTCTGGACGTCTAAACGTCTGTTGACAGGGATGGGGTCCGGGCGTATCTTCGGTTCCACTCATCGAGACCGGCTGAGGGACAGGCCCTTTGAAGCCGGGGCAACCTGCGGATTTCCGCGACGGTGCCAACTCCTGCGGGGCGTGCGCGCACGCCAGCCGATAGATGGGATGTCCGTTTCGGGCGCGCTGCCGCGCACCCGCCGCGCCGACAGTCCGTATGACGGTTCCGCAGGGCTCGACCCTTCATCGCAGGAATCGTCCGACATGTCAGCCGAGCCCCTCACCGTGACCTCTCTCCTCCAGGCGACGACCGTCGCGGCGCCGCGTTGCGCGGCCGACCTCACCGAACAGCGCGGCACGCGCCGCGTCCGTATCGTGCCGGCCTACGGCAACGGCGCCGTCGACCTCGACGTGCGCTACCTCTGGTGCGGCGCCCCGGACGGTCCGACCGTGATCGTGCAGGGCGGCATTTCCGCCGATCGCGACGTGTGCGCGGGCCGCGATCGCGGGGCGGGTTGGTGGGGCCCCCTGGTCGGCGAAGGCGCCGCCGTCGACCTGTCGAGCTACCGGGTGCTGTGCATCGACTGGGTGGTCCCGTCCGAACTCGGCCACGTGCCTTCTGTGTCCAGTGGCGACCAGGCCGCCGCGCTGGCCGCCCTGGTGGACGAACTCGGCATCGGTCGCGTGCATGCCTTCGTCGGCTCCTCCTACGGGGCCATGGTGGGGCTGGCCTTCGCGGCGCGTTACCCCGACGCGCTCAAGTCGCTCGTGCTGCTGGCCGGTGCGCATCGGCCGCATCCGCTGGCGACGGCACAGCGGTCGATCCAGCGCGGCATCGTCCGCCTCGGCCTCGACACCGGCCGCACCGACGAGGCGCTGGCCCTGGCACGCCAGCTGGCGATGACCACCTACCGCGGCAGCGAGGAATTTTCCCGTCGCTTCGCGGCGGGGCCGGCGTGGCGCGATGGCCGCTTCCACTTTCCCGTCGAAGACTACCTCGAGCATGCCGGCCGTCGTTTCGTCGAGCGCTTCGATGCACAGCGGTTCCTTGCGTTGTCCGAGTCGATCGACCTGCACGACGTCACGCCCGAAGCCATCGCCGCGCCGGCGACGCTGGTGGGCTTTCCCTCCGACCGCCTCGTGCCGTTGGCCGACCTGTGCGAGTTGCAGCGACGCCTCGCTGGCACGGCCACGCTCGACGTCGTCGAATCGCCGTATGGACACGACGCGTTCCTGAAAGAAACCGCGCAACTGGCCCCCGTGCTGCGCCGCGCCCTCAACGACTGTCGATAAGAACCGCCATGACCGACTCCCGCCTCTGTACCCGCGCCGTCCGCGCCGGCATCGAATCCGACACCCAGCACGGGGCCGTCGTGCCGCCGCTGTACCTGTCGACCAACTACGCGTTCGAAGGCTTCGGCCGCAAGCGCGCCTACGATTATTCGCGAAGCGGCAATCCCACGCGCGACCTCCTTGCCGACGCGCTCACGGAGCTGGAAGAGGGCGCCGGGGCGGTCGTCACCAACACGGGCATGTCGGCGGTGGCGCTGGCGCTCGAACTCGTGCCATCCGGCGGCCTCGTGCTGGCCGCGCACGATTGCTACGGCGGCACCTGGCGCCTGCTCGACGCCTGGGCTCGCAAGGGGCGCTTCCAGGTGCGCTTCGTCGACTTCACCGATCCCGCCGCGCTCGCCGATGGCCTCGCCGCGAAGCCGGCGTTGGTGTGGATCGAGACCCCGTCCAATCCGCTTCTGCGCATCACCGACGTGCGTCATGTCGCGCAGGCCGCGCATGCGGTGGGTGCGCTGGCGGTGGTCGATAACACGTTCCTCTCGCCCGCGTTGCAACAGCCCCTGACGCTCGGTGCCGACGTCGTCGTGCACTCCACCACCAAATACATCAACGGCCACAGCGACGTGGTGGGCGGTGCCGTGATCGCGGCCGACGCCGCCGTCGCCGAGCAGCTGAAGTGGTGGGGAAACTGCAACGGACAGACCGGCTCGCCGTTCGACGCGTTTCTCACCCTGCGCGGCGTGCGCACGCTGGCCGTGCGTCTGCGTGCCCATGAGGAGAATGCACGGCGGATCGCGGATCGTCTCGCGAGCCATGAAGCGGTCGAACGCATCTACTACCCAGGCCTCGCGTCGCATCCCGGACACGCGCTCGCGCGGCGCCAGCAGAAGGGCTTTGGCGCGATGCTGAGCTTCCAGGTTGCTGGGGGCGAGCCGGCCATCGAAGCCTTCGTCGACGGCCTGCGTTACTTCTCCCTGGCCGAATCCCTGGGCGGCGTCGAAAGCCTTATCGCCCACCCGGCCACCATGACCCACGCGGCGATGGCGCCGGAAGCGCGCCGCGTGGCCGGCATCGCCGATAACCTGCTGCGTCTGTCGGTGGGCATCGAAGACGGTGACGACCTGATCGACGACCTCGATGCCGCGCTTGCCCGCGCAGCGGCGGTGTCGCCCGCGTCCAAACGCAAGGTCGGCGCATGAACGCGCTGGCCACCGATGCCGTCTCGCCGCCGCGCACGGCCGCCGTGTTGTTGGGCACGGGCGTGGTGGGGCGGGCGCTGTTGGCCCTTCTGTCCACCGGGGCCGCGCGGGATATCCGGCTGGTCGGCGCCGCCAACTCGAAGCGGCAGCATGCCCAGCCCGATGGCTTGACGCCGGTGGACGTGGTGCAGCGGTTGGCGGCGCATCGCGACGGCCGCGACAACGCCGCGCTGTTGGCCGCGCTCGACGACAGCGGCGCGTCGTGCAAGGTGGTCGTCGACGCGACGGCGTGCGCGAAGGAAGCGGGCCGGCACGCCGAATGGTTGGCCGCGGGGTACCACGTGGTGACCGCGAACAAGGCGTTGGCGGGCGGCCAGATGTCCGGCTGGCGCGCGTTGCAGGCGGCGTCGGCGCGGGGTGCGGTCTACGGCGATGCCGCCACGGTTGGCGCCGGTCTGCCGGTGCTGTCCACCTTGCGCCGCCTGCGGCGTTGCGGCGACAGCCTGCTGACGCTCGAAGGGGTGTTTTCCGGATCGCTCTCGTGGCTCTTCAACCAATACGACGGCTCGCGGCCCTTTTCGGAGCTGTTGCTCGACGCGCGGCGGCTGGGTTTCACCGAGCCGGACCCCCGCTCCGACCTGTCCGGCGAGGATGTGGCACGCAAGCTGCTCATCATCGCGCGCAACGCAGGCTTCGCCCTCGGGAGCGACGAGGTGGAAATCGAGAGCCTCGTGCCGGAAGCGCTCCGCGACGTGGATACGGCGACGTTCCTTGACCGGGTGAAAGCGCTGGACGCGCCGTTGCATGCCCGCCACGAGGCGGCGCGGGCGAAGGGCAAGGTGTTGCGCTACCTGGCGCGACTCAACCAGCGAGGGCGAGCCCGTGTCGGTCTCGTCGAGGTGGATGCCTCGCATCCGGCATCCCGGCTGTCGGGCACCGACAACCAGTTCGCCCTCACCACCACGCGTTATCACGCGACGCCGCTGGTCATCCAGGGACCGGGCGCCGGTCCCGAGATCACGGCGCAGGCCTTACTGGGCGACGTGTTGTCGCTTTGACGGGACCGGCGGGGGGGGCGCCAGCACCCTTTCGATGTAGCACTCTCGCGACATCAAGAGGCCAGATAAGAAAAAGGCACCTTCAAGGTGCCTTTTCCGCTTAGCGATGGCCGGTGGCCCGTTCGGCTTCGTCCGCGCTGGGCGGCAGGTCCATCTCGTCGTCGTGGTGGAAGCGCGCGGCTTCGACCATGGGCGTGCGCCAGCCCGTACGGATGCCCCACACGTAGAACACGGCGCCGATCACCGCGACGAGCGCGAGGTCGTAGCCATACGGGATGTAGTCGTGACCGCCGAACGTCTTGCTGCCGGCCCACGATACGGCGGCAATGACCGGCAGGTAGACGATCAGCCACCACGCGCCGCGCAGGTGGCGGCCGAAGTCGTCCCAGCCGCTCTTGGCGGTGTAGTAGAAATAGATCGGCAGGGCGACGACCATCAACAGGATGATCTCACCGGTGAGCGGCCACTTGGCCCAGTACAGCAGCTCGGTGGCGAAGATGAACGCGAGGGCGGCGAGCACCGGCAGCCCGGGAATGCGCAGCGGGCGCTTGAGCTCCGGCGCCGTGCGGCGCAGGGTCATGACGCTGACCGGCCCGGTGAGGTAGGAGATGATCGTCGACACCGAAATCACCGCCGCCAGCGTGCCCCAGCCGCGGAAGAAGAACAGGAAGATGAAGCTCACCACGAGGTTGAGCCACATCGCCGGCCGCGGGATGCCGAAACGCGGATGGATATGGCCGAAGATCTTCGGCAACTGGCCGTTGCGCTCCATCGCGTAGATCATGCGCGCCGTGGTGGCGGTGTAGGTGGCGCCGGTGCCGCTGGGGCTGATGAAGGCGTCGGCATAGAGCAGGATCGCCATCCAGTTGATCATCAGCGCGGTGGCGAGCTGGGCGAAGGGCGAGGCGTATTCGAGGCCGGCCCAGCCATGGCCGAGCTGGTCGGGCGGCACGGCGCCGATGAAGGCCACCTGCAGCAGCACGTAGACCACCGTGGCGAGCAGAATCGAACCGATCACGGCCAGCGGCACGTTGCGGCCCGGGTTACGCGCTTCGCCGGCGAGGTTCACCGGGCTCTGGAAGCCGTTGAAGCTGAATACGATGCCCGAGATCGCCACCGCCGTCAGGATCGACGAGATGTCGATGGCGTGGGAGCCGCCGTGCGCGCCGATATGGAAATTGCCCGGGTTGTAGCTCGTCGCGATCAGTGCGATGCCGGTGGCCGCGGGCACCACGAGCTTGAACACGGTGATGGCCGTGTTGCTCTTGGCGAAGAGCTTCACGCTCCAGAAATTGAGGAAGAAATAGACGAACACCAACACCACGGCGATCGCCAGGCCCGGCGGCGTGAGCTCGCCATGGCCGTTAGTGACGACGTAGAGGTCTTTGGTCCACGTGGCCCATTCCCATGGCCACGACGCCATGTATTGCACCGAGGCCTCGGCCTCGACCGGGATGACCGAGACGATGGCGATCCAGTTGGCCCAGCCCGCGATGAAGCCGACCAGCGAGCCGTGCGAGTAATGGCCGTAACGGACCATGCCGCCGGACTCGGGGAACATCGCACCCAGTTCCGCATAGGTTAGGGCGATGAACAGGATGATGACCGCGCCGATGATCCAGGCGTAGATCGCCCCCGGGCCGGCCAGTTGGGCCGCGTGCCAGGCGCCGAACAGCCAGCCTGAGCCGATGATCGAACCCAGGCCGGTCAGCATGAGGGCGAAGGCGCCGACGTCGCGGCGGATGTGCTTGTGGGACATGGTGACTCCGGTCGGACGGGCCGGGGTAACCTGGCCCTGGGCAACACAAGGGCCGGATGATGACAGCCCATGGCCCGCCTGTCAGCCCGCGGTCCGCCGCGCAAACCGGCCGCCGGTCGATATACACTGACCGGCGCGGTAGGGATCAAGGGGTTCGGATGCGTTCGAGGCGGGTCGTCGTCGGCATGTTGTTCATGGCGCTCTGGGCATGCGGCACCGCCGCAGCCGACGAGGCATGGAACGACAAGGGCCGTGCGATCGATTCGGAGTCCTACGACCGTACCGCCAAGGGTTTTTACTTCACCCTGCACCCCGGCGAAGACCCCGTGGACTCCGTGCGGCGCTGCGCCATGACCATGCGCGAACTGGGCCACCTGGCGTCGGTATCGTGCTTCGCGTACACGAGCCGGCAGCGGTTCGACACCCGCCAGGGAAAACTGCGGATCTGCTATTCGGCCGTCGCCAACTGGTGGGGGCAGGACGAACCGGTGCGGGTCGAGACGGTCGACCGGCTACCCCGGATCTGCCCCGGACGCTAAGACACCCTCCGGGCAGGAGCGCGCCCCGCGCGCGACAAGCCCACCCGGCGATAAGCGGAAACCCCCGCTCGCCCCGGCCTCAACACTCGATCACGTTCACCGCCAAGCCACCCCGCGAGGTTTCCTTGTATTTGTCCTTCATGTCGCGGCCGGTGTCGCGCATGGTGGCGATGACCTTGTCGAGCGACACATGGTGCTTGCCGTCGCTCTTGAGCGCCATGCGGCTGGCGTTGATCGCCTTGACCGCCCCCATGGCGTTGCGCTCGATGCAGGGTATCTGCACGAGACCGCCGATCGGATCGCACGTGAGACCCAGGTTGAGTTCCATGCCGATTTCCGCGGCGTTTTCCACCTGGGTGACGCTGCCGCCGAGCGCGGCGGCGAGCCCGCCCGCGGCCATCGAGCAGGCCACGCCCACTTCGCCCTGGCAGCCGACTTCCGCGCCCGAAATGGAGGCATTTTCCTTGTAGAGGATACCGATCGCGGCCGCGGTGAGCAGAAACTCGACAACGCCGTTCTCGGACGCGCTGGGGCAGAAGTGCCGGTAATAGTGCAGCACGGCGGGCACGATGCCGGCGGCGCCATTGGTCGGTGCGGTGACCACTCGGCCACCCGCGGCATTTTCTTCGTTCACGGCCAGGGCGTAGAGGTTGACCCAGTCCAGGATGGTCAGCGGATCGCGCAGCGAGGCCTCCGGCTGCGCGCGCAGTTCGGCCGCCATCGCGGGCGCGCGGCGGTTGACCTTCAGGCCGCCCGGGAGCGTGCCCGGCGAGCGCAAGCCACGGCTGACGCAATCCTGCATCGCTTTCCAGATGGTGAGCAGGCCGGCGCACGTCTCGTCCTCCGGCCGCCAGATGCTCTCGTTGCGCATCATCAACTGGGCGATGCTGAGACGGTGTTCGTGGCAAAGCGACAGCAGTTCGTCGCCCGTGGAGAACGGATAAGGCTGTTCGCTGGTGTCGGCGACGATGCGGTCTTCCGCCGCTTCGTCAGGGTTGACCACGAAACCGCCGCCCACCGAGTAGTAGTCGCGTGTGGCCAGTTCGTTGCCGTCGGCGTCGTACGCCGAGAAGCGCATACCGTTGGTGTGGAACGGAAGCTTCTGGCGCTTGTTGAAGACCAGGTCGGATTTTTCGTCGAAGGCGATCTCGTGCCGGCCCAGGATGCGGATGCGTTTGCTGCCGCGAATACGCTCGAGCGTCGCGGGGATGGCATCCGGATCGACGCGGTCGGGCCATTCGCCCTCGAAACCGAGGAGGACGGCCTTGTCGGTGCCGTGGCCGCGGCCGGTCATGGCCAGCGAGCCGAACAGTTCGCAGCGCACCCGGGCCACGCGCTCGAGCACGCCTTTTTCTTCAAGCCAATGTTCGGCGAAGCGCGCGCCGGCGCGCATGGGGCCCACCGTGTGCGACGAGGAGGGGCCGATGCCGATCTTGAAGAGGTCGAAGACGCTGACTGCCATGGGAAGGCTACGAAAAAGGGGACAGCCCGCTATTCTACGCCCTGCCGCCGACCGACCCCATAGGCCCCTGGATGTCCCTCTTCACGCTGTTCCAGCGCGATGACTGCCACCTCTGCGACCAGGCCCTCGCGGTGCTGGCGCAGGCCCGGTTTCCCGATTTTTCGTCGGTGTTCATCGATGACGACGACGGGCTGGAGATGCGTTACGGCGCCCGTGTGCCGGTACTGCGGCGCGACAGCGACGGCGGGGAACTGGACTGGCCGTTCGACGCGGCCACCGCCGCCGCGTTCGCCGGTTCATGACAGCGTGGTCGGAACGCACTTGCGCGCGAACTCAGGTGAGCCAGGGCGAAAGGCGCCAAGTGCCGGTGGGAGCGGATCGTCGCCGCGACCTCTCGACGCCGCTCGTGCGAGTGAGGCGGTGATGCTGCTTGTGCGTGGTCATTACCGTCGCTCGGACCATGCCGGCTGCCGACGGATCGCCGATGCGATCGTCGGGACACCGTGCGTCGGGCGCTAGGTCTTCAGCCGCTTGAGGATTTCTTCCCGCGCCTCTCGCAGGATGGAATCCCGGTCGAGGCTGGCGACGATATCGGCCACGGCGCGCTTGGCCCCCTGTTCGCCCCACGATTTGCCGGCCACCAGGTAGTGCTCGGCGGCACGGCCGATGAGCACCGTGGCATACCAGCCCAGGGCGCCTTGCGCGGCGGCGGTCACGACCACCGACAGGCCGCCGCTGAGCCCCTTGAGCGCGGAAGACACCAGTTGCATGCCCCACACCGCGCCCATCAGCGCGGCCAGCTGGGTGCTGATCACCGCCACCAATCGCCCGGATTCGCTCCGGGTGAGCGGCAGGCCGTACACCCGGCTCAATTGCACGACCATGGCCGCATCCAGGCCGCCGGCGAGCAGGAGATCGGCGACAGGCACCGGATTGAGCGCCACCGCCACGGCTTTCGCCACGCAATACTGGCGGATGGTGCGCGACGCCACGTCGCGGCGCGTGGCGGCAATGCGCGCGCTTAGCTGATCGGTGAGCCGGCCCGCGAAGAGGCCGGCGTTGATCGCCGACAACGTCTTGCCTTCCCGCTCGGCGATGGCGACGAGGCGTGTCTTCAGCGCCGCCACGTCGGCGGCGGGCAGCTCGCGATGCCGCCGCTCGTTGCCGTGCGCGTCGACCTCGATGACCTCGCGTCCCGCCGGTCGCGCGGCCACCGCGATCACGTCCTCGCGCCGGATGAGGCCCTCGGCATGGTCGCGCAGGCGATCGAGCAGTCCGTCGCGTTCGTCGTCGGCGTATCGGTCGGCCTTGTTCAGCACGAGCAGCAACGGCCGCCGTGTCGCGGACAGCGTGCGCAAGGCATCGCGTTCTTCCCGGGTGAGATCGCCGTCGGCGACGAAGACGATGAGGTCGCTGACTTCCGCGACCTCGAACGCGAGCCGCTCGCGATCCTCGCCCCCCAGTTCGTTGATGCCCGGCGTATCGATCAGCACGAGGCCGGCGTGGGCGGCTTCGTCGAGCCGGGCCACGTCGGCCCGTGTGGTGGTGCCGTGGAGCACGCCCACCTCGAACGCGTCGTGGCCCAGGAGCGCATTGCCCAGGGCGGACTTGCCGGCCGAAACGCGGCCGAAGACGGCGACATGGAGTTCTTCGTTTTCCAGCCGGTCGAGCATGTGTTCGACGCGACGGAAATCCTCGGCCATCGCCGCGCGTACGTCGGCGGGGATGGACGGATCGTCGAGCAGGCCACGGAGGCTGGCGGCCACCGCGCCGCCACGGGCGTCGTCAGCCGGCGACGCCGACGACGCGCGGGTCAGGCGGCCGGTGAGGCCGCGCAGGCGTTCGCGCCAGCCGGCCACGCGCGGCTTACTTCGGCTGCAGGTTGAGCGTGCCGTTGACCAGCACGTCGTCGGCGATCGTCGAGGTGTCTTTGTATTCGCCGCCGCCCACGCCGAAGTCCAGGCGCTTGAGCGAGCCGGTGACCATCAGCCGCGCGCCCCCGGCGGCCGGCGAGAACACCACCTTCAGCGCCACCGGCTTGGTGATGCCGTGAAGGGTGAGGTTGCCGTTGGCCATGACGTTGCCCTTGGCGTCCTTGGTGAATCCCGTGGTGACGTAGTGCGCCTTCGGAAACCGGGACGCGTCGAAGAAGTCGGCGCCGGGCAGGGCGGTGTCGCGGTCGTTGTCGCCGGTCTTCGCGCTGGCCACGTCGACCGTCACGTCGAATTTCGCCGTGGCCAGGTTCGCCGGGTCGTAGCTGATGGTGGCGTCGAACTTGCCGAACGTACCATCGAACTGCTGCCCCTGGAACTTGCCGCTGAAGCCGAGCGTGCTGCCCGGGCCCACTTTGTAGTCGGCGGCCGACGCGGCGAGAGGCATCGCCAGGGCGAGGGCGAGCAGGGAGAAACGGCGAATCGACGGGATCATGGTTTGTCTCCGGGGGAGGGGGTGAGGTGGCGGCGGGCGCGGCCGAAGGGAAGCATGCGCCGGAGGGTGTCGTCGCGATCGATGAAATGATGCTTGAGCGCCCCGCCGGCGTGCGCGACGAGCACGGCCACGAGGAACCAGAACAGGTATTCGTGCACCTCGACCAGCACCGCGGCGACGTCGGGGTCCTTCGCGGTCAGCGCGGGAAGGTTGAAGAGCTTGAAAAACTGCAGCGGAAAGCCTCGCGCGGAGTTGAAGAGCCAACCCGACAGCGGGATCGCCACGATGAGCACGTAAAGCAGTCCGTGCACGATGGTCGCGGCCACGTGCTGCCAGCGCGGCGCGGGGTCTTCGGCAGGGCGCCGATCGAACAGCCGCCAGGCCAGGCGCAGCAGGAACAGCGCGAGCACGGTCAGGCCGATCGACTTGTGCAGCGCGAACAGGTTGATCTTTTGCATGGACGGCTTGAGGTCGTCCATCCACAAGGCGAAAACGCCGTTGCCGATGATGAGCAGCGCCATGATCCAGTGGAGGGTCTTGGCGATCGTGCTCCAGCGGCCGGGTTCACTGCGCAGGGGCATCGTGGGTGTCCTTGGAAGAAGAGGGGGCCTCGCCGCCTCGGATGGCTTCGACTTCGAGCCAGACGGTGACGGTTGTGCCGACGGAGTTGCGGTTGGAGGTCATGCCGAACGCGGTGCGATCTAAAGTGAGGCTCGACGAGAAGCCGGCCACCGTGTGCAGTCCGTAGATGGTGCGACCGATCCGGTTGACCCGGAATGGGATGTCCAGGGGTACGGTGACGCCGCGCAGGGTGAAATGGCCGTGGACCACGCCCTCGTCGGCGCCACGCTTTTCCACGGCATCGCTGACGTAACGGGCGGTATCGCCGTGCGCCGTATCGAGAAACGCACTGGCGCTCACGGCCTTGTTCCACGCCGCGTCGCCCATGTCGAGCGAGGTCAGGTCGATCGTGGCCTGCACGGAGGACTTCGACCAATCGTCCGGATCGAAACGCAACGTGCCTTCGCGCACCTTCAGCCGTCCGAACGCCCGGGAGAAGCCGTTATGGTCGACATTGAAGACGACCTGCGTGTGCACCGGGTCGAATTGGTAGTCGACCGGGGTCGCGGCGACAGCCAGGGGGGCGAGCGCCAAGCAGGCGGGCAACAGCAAACGCGCGGAGGGCATGCGGGGTGTCCTGTTCCGGGGTAGGGCCGCGACGCGGTCGACGGGAGGGAGTGTCGCCGAGCGGCCCGTGCTTGTCAGCCTGCCGGACCGCGAACTCATCGTTCACCCCGCGAACCGCGCCACGCGTCGCGGGTCAGTTCGGTGAGCCGGGCCAGACGCGAGGCCGTGCCATCCTCCAGCAGCTCGCGCATCCGTCGCGCCGCCTCGGCGCCGTCCAGTCGGTGGCTTTCGGCGAGCGTGGCGGCGAGCGCGCGGCCGAGGCTGTCGAAGATCAGGGCGTAGGCGAACGCGTGGAGCACGCCGCCGCCCAGGGTGCCCAGGCCCGGAAACGCCTTGAGCGCGTTGCCCGCGATAGCCAGCACCACGGAGGTGCCGGTCCGGAGTGTCAGGCGCGCCTCGCGCAACAGCG